>JAJZVD010000107.1 GCA_021845805.1 Pseudomonadota bacterium
CCCCCGGCCCGGGGAGCAGCGCGCAGCGCCCCCGGCCCAGCGCCCGACCGTCCGCTCGGGCGGGCGCTTCGGGAGCGGACCAAGCGGGCTCACCCGTTGGAGATGCCGCCCCATAAAGCACAGACCGTCACCGGTGCAGCGCCCCCCCCCGCGGTCGGGCGCTGTCCCTGTGTGTGGGGGAGCCGGGCGCCGCCGTGTGCCCGGCGCGGCCAGGTGCCGGGCGCCGCCTGTGCTCAGCCGTTGAACAGGAAGTGCAGCACGTCGCCGTCCTGCACCTCGTAGGTCTTGCCTTCCACCCGGAACTTGCCCGCCTCCTTGGCGCCGGCCTCGCCGTTTCCGGCGACATAGTCGGCATAGGCGATGGTCTCGGCGCGGATGAAGCCCTTTTCGAAATCGCCGTGGATCACCCCCGCCGCCTGCGGCGCCAGGGTGCCCTTCGTGATCGTCCAGGCCCGCGCCTCCTTCGGGCCCACGGTGAAATAGGTCTGCAACCCAAGCAGGCTGTAGCCCGCGCGGATCAGCCGGTCGAGCCCGGCCTCGCTGAGCCCCATCTCTTCGAGGAACATCGCCTGTTCGTCATCCGACAGCTGGCTGATCTCTTCCTCGATCCGGGCCGAGATCACGACCGAGGCCGCGCCCTGCGCGCGCGCCATCGCCTCGACCCGGGCCGAGAAGTCGTTGCCGCTGGCGGCCTTGGCCTCTTCGACGTTGCAGACGTACAGCACGGGCTTGGCGGTCAGCAGTTGCAGCATGCCCCAGGCGCGGGCGTCATCCTCGGCCACCTTCACCGTGCGCGCGGGCCGCCCCGCCTCCAGCGCCACCTGCGCGGCCGCCAGCAGCCGGTCCTGGTCTGCGGCCTCCTTGTCGTTGCCCTTCAGCTTCCGCGCCAGGTTCGCCCGCCGCCGCTCGATCGATTCCAGATCGGCCAGCATCAGTTCGGTCTCGATCGTCTCGGCATCGGCGACCGGGTCCACCCGGCCTTCCACATGGGTGATGTCGCCATCCTCGAAACAGCGCAGCACATGGGCGATGGCGTCCACCTCGCGGATGTTGGCCAGAAACTGGTTGCCCAGGCCCTCGCCCTTGCTGGCGCCCTTCACAAGCCCCGCGATGTCGACAAAGGTGATCCGCGTCGGGATGATCTGTTTGGACCCCGCGATGCGGGCCAGCGTGTCAAGCCGCGCGTCGGGCACCGCCACCTCGCCCACGTTGGGCTCGATCGTACAGAAGGGGAAGTTGGCCGCCTGCGCCGCGGCGGTGCGGGTCAGCGCGTTGAAGAGCGTGGACTTGCCCACGTTCGGCAGCCCGACGATGCCCATCTTGAAGCCCATGGCGGTCCCTTTCCCGGAAGACGCGCCGCTTCTAGGGGACGGCGGGCGGCAGATCAAGGCGCGTCGGGGCCGCCGGCGGTCGCATCGGGCGCGCGCGGGGCGCGGGTTCCGTGCTAGACCGCGCCCGAATCCGCAGCAAAGGGCAGGCGATGACCGAGACCACCCCACGGCCGCAGACGCTGGCGCTGAACGCGGGGCTTTCCCCCGACCCGGCGACCCGCGCGATCGCGCCCAACATCTCGATGTCGGTGAACAACGCGCTGGCCCCCGGCGACGGCGCCTTTTCCGCCGACGGGGCCGCGGATCTGACCGCGCTGCCCTACCTTTACGCCCGCTGGACCAACCCCACCGTGCGCCAGCTCGAAGAGCGTGTGGCCGCCCTGGAAGGGGCGGGGGGCGCGGTCTGCACCGCCACCGGGCTGGCCGCCATCGCGGCCACCTTCTTCACGCTTCTGAAGGCGGGCGACCATCTGATCGTGTCGGATGTCTGCTATGCCGGGGCGAACGAGCTTGCCCGCCGCATCCTGCCCGATTACGGGATCGAGGTGACGGCGGTGAACCTGTCGCGCCCGGCCGATCTGGCCGCGGCGCTGCGCCCCAACACCCGGCTCGTGCATGCCGAAACCCCCTGCAACCCGCTGCTGCGGCTGACCGACCTGGCCGAGGTGTCGCGGCTGGCCCATGCCGCGGGGGCGCTGGTGTCGGTGGATTCGACCTTCGCCACCCCGGTCGCCACCCGCCCGCTGGATCATGGCGCCGATCTGGTGATCCATTCGCTGACCAAGTTCATGAACGGCCACGGCGATGCGCTGGGCGGGGCGGTGGCCGGGGCGAAACCGCTGGTGGAACGCATCCGGTCGCGCGCGGGGGTCTATCTGGGGGCGACGCTGGCCGCCCATTCGGCCTGGCTCATCATGCGCGGGCTCGACACGCTCTGGCCGCGGATGCAGACGGCCACCGCGAATGCGGCGCGCGTCGCGGCGTATCTCGCCGACCACCCGGCAGTGACGGCGGTCACCTGGCCGGGCCTGCCCGGCCACCCGCAGGCGGATCTGGTCGCCCGGCAGATGGCGCTGCCCGGCGGCATGCTGACCTTCCAGACGCGCGACCCGCGCGCCACCGCCGCCCGGCTGGCCGAACGGCTGAAGACCATCCATTACGCCTTCTCGCTGGGCCATCAGCGCAGCCTCGTGGTGCTGCTGGACACCGAAGAGATGATGGCCTCGACCTGGCGGCTGACGGGCGCGCAGGCCGAGGATTACCGCGCCTGGGCGGGCGACGGGATCTTCCGCCTCTCGATCGGGCTGGAAGCCCCCGAGGACCTGATCGCCGATCTGGCGCAGGCGCTGGGGCAATAGCGGCGGGCGGCGGGGCGCGGCCGGCGTCACGGCGCCTTGATTTCCCCCGCCGCATCCGGCACATCGGGGCGACCCAGCCGGAGCTTGCCATGACCCGCATCGAGCGCAGATTTGCCACCCTGAAGGCCGAGGGCCGCAAGGCCTTCGTGGCCTACATGATGGCCGGAGACCCCGACGCGGCGACCTCGCTCGAGATCATGCGCGGCCTGCCCGCCGCCGGAGTCGACATCATCGAACTGGGCATGCCCTTCACCGACCCGATGGCCGACGGCCCCACGATCCAGCTTGCGGGCCAGCGCGCGCTGGAAGGCGGCCAGACGCTGCAGAAGACGCTGGACATGGCCGCGGCCTTCCGCGCGCAGGATGATGTCACCCCGATCGTGATGATGGGCTATTACAACCCGATCTTCTCGCGCGGGGTGGATGCGTTCCTGGCCGATGCCAAGGCGGCCGGGGTGGATGGGCTGATCGTGGTGGACCTGCCCCCCGAAGAGGACGAGGAGCTGTGCATCCCCGCGCAGCGCGCCGGGTTGAACTTCATCCGGCTGGCCACCCCCACCACCGATGCCCGCCGCCTGCCCAAGGTGCTTCAGAACACCTCGGGCTTCGTCTACTATGTCTCGATCACCGGGATCACCGGCGCCGCCGCGGCCGAGGCGGGCGACGTGGGCCCCGAGGTGGCGCGGATCAAGGCGGCCACCGACCTGCCGGTGATCGTAGGCTTCGGCATCACCACCCCCGAGGCCGCCCGCGCCATTGCCGCGGTCGCCGATGGCTGCGTGGTGGGATCGGCCATCGTGAAGGAGATCGGCGCGGGCAAGTCCCCGGCCGAGGTCTGCGCCTTCGCGGGCGCGCTTGCGGCAGGCGCGCATTCGGCCTGACCGGGGCCGATCCGGGCCGCCCGGCCGGGTTGCGGAATTTCGCCGCAGTCTGGGCCTGCACACGCCCTCGTCAGCGTCCTGACATTGCGCTTTTGCCACTTTCGGCGCATGAGGGGCGCCATGCCCGGACGTTCGGAGAGGTATCGAGGGTGCAGCACAAGACCATGGGGCGCGGCCGTGCCGCGGCCTTGACGCGGCTGGCGGGGGCCGGTCTGATTCTGGTGGCGGCAGGGGCCGCGCAGGCGGCGCAGACGCTGGCCGACCAGTGGGCCGAATACGAGGCGGTCAAGCCCAAGACCATCCTGCAGCTTCAGCCCTTCCGGCAGACGACCGAGGCCACGACGGCCAGCGGCACGCCGATGCGGCTGATCTCGATCAACCCGACGGTGAACGCCTGGTTCGTGCTGGAACTCGGCGCGGCGGATGCGCCCGACCTGAAGGCCTATCACATCGAAAACCCCGACCCGCGGCACCAGACGGTGGCGCTGGTGCCCCCGGCCACGCCGGGTGCTGCGCCCACGCTGGCGCTGGACGGGCCGCAGGGCCCGATGACCTGCGCGCCCTGGGATGGCGCGGCCCCCGACCTGACCGCCGCGGCGGCCTCGGGGCAGCCCTATGCCAAGCTCTGCGGCGGCCGCCTGCTCTTGCGCAACGAGGTGAAGGGCGCCGAGTCGACGATGGAGGGGGTGACGGACTTCCTGCGCTCCAACATCTGGGGCGGCGACGCGATCGTGAACTTCGTCAAGAACAACTTCTACCAGGATGCCTTTGCCGAAAAGGCCAAGGCCACCGCGGGCGGCGCGGTCGCGGTGCCCGACGCAGGCCCCACCACCGCCCCCACCAACCCCGCGCTGGGGGCGCACCCGGAAATCAGCAACCGCAGCGACCTGACGCTGACCGGCACCGATGGCGACAAGCTGGCGCTGGGCCAGTGGTATCCGGTGACCGGGCTTGACGGCGTGTTTGCCTCGGCCATCACGCCCGGCGCGCTGAGCCCCGCGATCCTGAACGGGCCGGGCAAGGCCAATCCGCTGGACCAGACCGAGTCGCAGGCGACCGACTATCTGGTGGCCTTCGACCTTGGCCGGTTCGAGGTGGGCTATGCGCTGGGCACCGA
>JAJZVD010000049.1 GCA_021845805.1 Pseudomonadota bacterium
CGCGCCGCCGTCACGGCGCCGGCCTGAGCACGGGGAACGGGCGGGGCGTCTCGGCGCTCCCATCCCCACATTTTCTGTCCGCAAATATCCCGGGGGTGCGGGGGCAGCGCCCCCGCGGGCCCGCCCTCAGCCCACCAGCAGGCCGCCGTCCAGCCGCACCATCCGGTCCATCCGCGCGGCAAGCCCCAGGTTGTGGGTCGCGATCAGGGCCGAAAGCCCGGTCTGGCGCACCAGCGCCATCAGCACGTCGAACACCTGTTCCGAGGTGCCGGGGTCCAGGTTCCCGGTCGGCTCGTCAGCCAGCAGGAGCCGCGGCGCGTTGGCCAGCGCGCGGCAGAAGGCCACCCGCTGCTGTTCGCCGCCCGACAGCGCCGCGGGGCGGTGATCGGCGCGCGGGCCCACGCCCACCCAGTTCAGCAGCGCCTGCGCCCGGTCCTGCGCCTCGAGCCGGTCCAGCCCGTTGGCAAGCTGCGGCAGCATCACGTTTTCCAGGGCGCTGAACTCGGGCAGCAGGTGATGGAACTGGTAGACGAACCCCACCTCGCTGCGCCGCGCCTCGGTCCGGGCCCGGTCGGGCTGCCCGGTCATCTCGACCCCGCCGATGCGCACCGACCCCGCGTCGGGCACGTCCAGCAACCCCGCGATGTGCAGCAAGGTGGATTTCCCCGCCCCCGAGGGCGCGACCAGGGCAACGACCTCGCCCTGTTGCAGGGTCAGGCTCGCGCCCTGCAGCACACGCACCTCGCCGGGGCGGCCCTTCAGGTAGACCTTCTCGATCCCTTCCAGTGCCAGCGCCTCACTCATAGCGCAGCGCCTCCACCGGATTGAGCCGCGCCGCCCGCCGCGCGGGAAAGATCGTGACCACGAAGGACAGGCCCAGCGACAGCAGCGTCGCGCGCACCACGTCCCAGAATTCGAGCTTGGCGGGCAGGGTGTAGATGCCGCGGATCGACGGGTCCCAGACCCCGCCGCCCGCCCAGTAGTTCACGAAGGAAAAGATCGGGTTGATGTAGATCGCGAACAGGCAGCCCAGGATCACTCCCGCCAGCGTGCCCACCATGCCGGTGGAGGCGCCGCAGATGAAGAACACGCGCAGCACCGCGCCTTCGGTCAGGCCCATGGTGCGCAGGATGCCGATGTCGCGCCCCTTGTTCTTCACCAGCATGATGAGCCCCGACACGATGTTCATCGAGGCGATCAGCACCACCAGCGCGAGGATCACGAACATCACGTTGTCCTCCACCGTCAGCGCCCGCAGGAAGCTGCCCGCGGAATCCCGCCACGTCCACAGCAGTGCGTTTTCCCCCGCGGCCTTCAGCAGGTCGGGCGACAGCCGGTCGACATGTTCGGGATCGGTCGTCATCACGTCGATCTCGTCGGCCACGCCCTCGCGGTTGAAGAAGCTTTGCGCCTCGGCAAAGGGCAGGTAGGCGCGGGTCTGGTCGATGTCCCACCGGCCTGCCGAGAAGATGTAGACAACCTTGTAGGCCTTGACCCGCGGCGTGGTGCCGAAGGCGGTCTGCACCCCGTCGGGCGAGATCAGCTTGATGCGGTCGCCGATCCCCACGCCCAGATCGCGCGCCACGCCCGAGCCGATGGCGATGCCCTGGTCGAAATCGTCGATGTTGCCCAGCGCCTGATCGGAATGGGCAATGCGCGGCACCTCTTTCAGGTCGGCCAGCGAGATGCCGTAGACCTGCACGCCGGTGTTGTGGCCGTCAAAGCTGGCCATCACCTCGCCCTTGATCAGCGGCGCGGCACTGACCACGCCGGGGATCTTCTGGATCCGCGCGCGCATCGCGTCGTAATCGGCGATGGTGCGCGTCATCTGGCCGTTCTGGTTCGGGTGGGCCTGCGCATAGACGGTGACATGCGCGTTGGCGCCCAGGATCGTGTCGACGAATTCCGCGCGAAAGCCCGAGCGCACGGCGAAGGTGGCCACCAGCGCGAACACCGCAAGCGTGATCCCGATCAGGCTGATCCAGGTCATCACGCTGACACCGCCTTCGGCCCGCTTGGCGCGCAGGTAGCGCCAGGCGATCATCCATTCGAAACGGGCAAAGGGGGGCGTGCGGCCGGTCACTCAACTCTCCCGCGCCCCGGGGTTTCGGCGAAAGCCCGGGGCGGAACTTCGTCGGACAGCCGGGGTCGGGTCAGACCCCGGCGTAAATCTCCGCGATGCGCGCCACGGCGGCCTCGGGGCTCATCTCCTCGCTCTCGCCGGTGCGGCGCGAGGTCAGTTCCACCTTGCCCGCCGCCAGCCCGCGCGGGCCCACGGTGATGCGCCAGGGCAGGCCGATCAGGTCCATCGTGGCGAACTTGGCGCCGGCGCGGTCGTCGCGGTCGTCGTAAAGGGGTTCGAGGCCCTTGGCCAGTAACGCCTTCTCGATGGCCTCGCAGGCGGCATCGGCGGCGCCGTCGCCCTGCTTGAGGTTCACGATGCCGACCGGGAAGGGGGTGACGCCTTCCGGCCAGATGATCCCCTTGTCGTCGTGGCTGGCCTCGATGATGGCGCCCAGCAGGCGGGAAACGCCGATGCCGTGGCTGCCCATGTGAACGGGCACGCGCTCGCCCTTGTCGTTCACGACCACCGCGCCCATCGGCTCGGAATACTTGGTGCCGAAGTAGAAGATCTGGCCCACCTCGATGCCGCGGCTGGTCTTCTGCCGCTCGGCCGGGATGGTGTGGAACACCGAGACATCATGCGTCTCGTCGGTCCGCGCATAGGGCGTGGTCCATTCCCGGACGATCGCCGCACATTCGTCACGGTTGTCGTAATCCACCACCCGGTCGCCGAATTTCAGGTCGGTGATGGCGCTGTCGTAGAACACCTCGGATTCGCCGGTCGAGGCCAGCACAAGGAATTCATGCGTGTTGTCGCCGCCGATCGGGCCCGAGGCCGCGCGCATCGGGATCGCCTGAAGACCCATGCGTTCATAGGTCTTCAGGTAGCTGACCATGTGGCGGTTGTAGGCATGGATCGCGCTGTCATAGTCGATGTCGAAGTTGTAGCCGTCCTTCATCAGGAACTCGCGGCCACGCATCACCCCGAAGCGGGGGCGCACCTCGTCGCGGAACTTCCACTGGATGTGGTAAAGCGTCAGCGGCAGGCTCTTGTAGCTTTCCACATGGGCGCGGAAGATGTCGGTGATCATCTCCTCGTTGGTGGGGCCGTAGAGCATCTCGCGCTTGTGGCGGTCGGTGATGCGCAGCATCTCTTCGCCGTAGTCGTCATAGCGGCCCGACTCCCGCCACAGGTCGGCGGGTTGCAGGGTGGGCATCAGCAGCGGGATATGGCCTGCGCGCACCTGTTCCTCGTGCACGATCTGCTCGATCCGGCGCAGCACGCGGAAGCCCAGCGGCAGCCACGAATAGATCCCCGCCTGCTGCTGCTTGATCATCCCCGCGCGCAGCATGTAGCGGTGCGAGACGATCTGCGCCTCGGCGGGGTTTTCCTTCAGGACGGGCAGGAAGTAGCGGGAAAGGCGCATCGGACGGACCCTATCGGCAGAACGCGGTTGCAGATGACCTATGCGATCCACATCTGTCAGGCAAGCGCGCGCCGCGCTTGCACGGCGGGCCGCGTTCGGCGATGACAGGGGCGGACAGGCGGGCGGAGCGGTGCGATGGGTCTTCCCGTTCGGGAACAGGCGAAATACTGGGGCGTTGCCACAGCCATCTTCCTGATGGCGCTGTGGTTCCTTGGCGGGGTCATGCTGCCCTTCCTCGTCGGCGGCGCAATCGCCTATTTCCTCGACCCCGTGGCCGACCGGCTCGAACGGCTGGGGCTCAGCCGCGGGGTGGCCACCGTCATCATCTCGGTCGTGGCGCTTCTGATCTTCATCCTGCTGGCGCTGCTGGTGGTGCCGCTGCTGACCCAGCAGCTTCTGGCGCTGATCGATGCGGCCCCGCAGATATTCGCCCAGTTGCAATCCTTCCTGACCGCCCGCTTCCCGCAGATCCTCGACAAGTCGAGCGTGGTGCACCAGACGCTGCTGTCCATCGGCGACACGATCAAGTCGCAGGGGGCGGACCTTGCCAACCGCGTGCTGTCCTCGGCGCTGACGGTGATCAATGCCGCGCTTTTCATCGTGGTGGTGCCGGTGGTGGCCTTCTACCTGCTGCTGGACTGGGACAGGATGATCGCCCATGTCGACGCCTGGCTGCCGCGCGACTATCGCGACACGATCCGCGGTCTGGGCACCGAGATCAACGAGGTCCTGGCGGGCTTCGTGCGCGGGCAACTGACGGTCTGCGCCGTCCTCGGCACCTATTACGCGGTCGGACTGGCCATTGTGGGGCTGCAGTTCGGGCTGGTGGTCGGCGCCTTTGCGGGGCTCATCACCTTCATCCCCTACCTCGGCGCGATGACGGGGGGCGCGCTGGCGATCGGGCTTGCGCTGTTCCAGTTCTGGGGCCAGCCGGGGATGATCGCGGCGGTGGTCGGCATCTTCGCCCTTGGCCAGTTCATCGAGGGCAATATCCTGTCGCCCGCGCTGGTGGGCCATTCGGTGGGCCTGCACCCCTTGTGGCTGTTGTTCGCACTGTCGGCCTTCGGCACGATCTTCGGCTTCGTGGGGCTGCTGGTCGCGGTGCCGGTGGCGGCTACGCTGGGGGTTCTGGCGCGCTTCGGGGTGCGCCAGTATCTGGACAGCCAGCTTTACAAGGGCGTGGCGGGCTCCGGCACGGACGCGAAGTGACGCGGGAACAGTTCCCCCTGCCCCTGCCCCCCTGGCCCGAGGCCACGGGCGCCGCGGATTTCTTCACCTCGGACGCGAATGCCGAGGCACGGGCCGCGGTGGCCGCCTGGGCCGACTGGCCGCGGGGCAAGCTGGTGCTGACCGGCCCCGAGGGCGCGGGCAAGACCCATCTGGCGCGGATCTGGGCGACCGAGACGCAGGCCGCCTGGATTGCCGGGGCGGCTCTGGCCGGGGCAGACCTGCCCGCGCTGGCCGCGGCAGGGCGCGTGGCGGTGGACGATGCCGAGGCGGTGGCGGGCACCCCCGAGGCCGAGCGCGCGCTCTTTCACCTGCACAACCTGCTGGCGGCAGCGGGGGGCCACCTGCTCCTGACCGCGCGCGAGGCGCCGGGGCGCTGGCCTATCGGCCTGCCCGATCTGGCCAGCCGCCTGCAGGCCGCGGGCGTGGCCCGGCTGGACCGGCCCGACGACGCACTGATGGCGGCGGTGCTGGTCAAGCTGTTCGACGACCGCCGCCTGCATGTGGCGCCCGCCGTGGTGGCCTACCTGCTGCCCCGGATCCACCGTTCGCTGGCCGAGGCGCGGCGGCTGGTGGAGGCGATCGACCGCGCAAGCCTGGCCGAGCGGCGCGAGATCACCCGCGCCCTGGCCGCCGAGGTGCTGGACAGCCTGTCGCCAAGCGGCCAATAATCGCCATGCACAGCCCGAAGGCGCCCATGATCCAGGCCGATTTCCTGCATGATCCGTTTCCCGCCCCGACCCCGCTTCCCGCCGGGGAGACCGAGGGGGCGCGGCGGTTCTTCAACCGGGAAATGTCCTGGCTTGCGTTCAACTGGCGGGTGGTCGACGAGGCGCGCAACCCGCGGGTGCCCGTGCTGGAACGGGTGCGGTTCCTGTCGATCTCGGCCACCAACCTGGACGAATTCTACACCGTCCGCGTGGCGGGCCTGCGCGAGCTTGCGCGGGCGGGCAACAGCCTCATGTCGACCGACGGGCTGACGCCGCGCGAACAGCTTGATCTGATCGACCGCGATGCCCGGCGCCTGATGCAGGCCCAGCAGGCGATCTGGAACAAGCTGAAGAAAGAGATGGAGGCGGCCGGCATCAGCCTGCTGACCCCCTCGAAGCTGACCCGCCGCGACCATGCGTTCCTGGAAACCTACTTCCTCAACCAGGTCTTTCCAGTGCTGTCGCCGCTGGCCATCGACCCGGCGCATCCGTTCCCCTTCATTCCCAACACCGGATTCTGCCTGGCGCTGCAACTGGAGCGCGACGGCGGCAAGCGCACCTTGCAGGCCCTGCTGCCTGTTCCCCAGCAGTTGCCGCGCTTCATCGCGCTGCCCGCCTCGCCTGGCGAATACCGCTTCCTGCCGCTGGAAGAGCTGCTGATCCTGCATCTGTCGTCGCTGTTCCCCGGCTACCACGACGGTGGCCACTGCGCCTTCCGGGTGCTGCGCGACAGCGATCTGGAGGTCGAGGACGAGGCCGAAGACCTGGTGCGCGAATTCGAGGTGGCGCTGAAACGCCGCCGCCGGGGCGAGGTGATCCGCCTGACCATCACCGCGGGTGCGCCCGACGACCTGCGGCGGCTGGTGATGGATGAACTGGGCGTGGCGCCGGAAGAGGTGATCGAGGTCCGCGGCCTTCTGGGGGTGGCGGATTTCAAGGAACTGGTGCTCGACACCCGGCGGGATCTGCAATGGCCCGCCTTCACCCCGCGGGTGCCGGAGCGGGTGCAGGACCACGAAGGCAACATGTTCGCGGCCATCCGCCAGAAGGACATGCTGCTGCACCACCCCTACGAGACCTTCGACATGGTGGTGCGCTTCCTCGACCAGGCGGCGCGCGATCCGAACGTGCTGGCGATCAAGCAGACGCTTTACCGCACGAGTTGGGACAGCCCGATCGTGTCGGCACTGTGCGAGGCGGCGGAAAACGGCAAGTCTGTCACCGCGCTGGTGGAACTCAAGGCGCGGTTCGACGAGGCGGCCAACATCCGGCAAAGCCGCAGGCTGGAACGGGCGGGGGCCCATGTCGTCTACGGCTTCCTGCACCTGAAGACCCACGCCAAGATTTCCACCGTGGTCCGGCGCGAGGGCGACCAGCTTGTCACCTACACCCATTACGGGACCGGCAACTATCACCCGATCACCGCACGGATCTATACCGACCTCAGCCTGTTCACCTGCGATCCGGCGCTGGGGCGCGATGCGACAAAGGTGTTCAACTACCTGTCGGGCTATGCGCAGCCCGAGGGGCTGGAAAACATCGCCATTTCGCCCCTGAACCTGAAGACGCGCCTGCTGGAACTGATCGCGGCCGAGGCAGCCCATGCAAGGGCGGGAAAGCCGGCCGCGATCTGGGCCAAGATGAACGCGCTGACCGAGCCCGACGTGATCGACGCGCTCTATGCCGCCTCGGCCGCGGGGGTGAACATCAACCTCGTGGTGCGCGGCATCTGCATGCTGCGTCCCGGCATCGCGGGGCTGTCGGACAATATCCGGGTGAAATCCATCGTCGGCCGCTTTCTGGAACACAGCCGCATCGTCTGCTTCGGCAATGGCGCGGGGCTGCCCTCGAAGCGGGCGCGCGTCTTCATCTCGTCGGCCGACTGGATGGAACGCAACCTGACGCGGCGGGTGGAAACCCTGGTCGAGATCCGCAACGAGACGGTGAAGGCCCAGATCGTCAGCCAGATCATGGCCGCCAACCTGGCCGACCGGGGCCAAAGCTTCGTGCTGCTGCCCGATGGGCGGTTCGACCGCGAGCCGCCGCCCGCAGGCGGCGTGCCCTTCACCTGTCACCGGTTCTTCATGGAAAACCCGTCATTGTCCGGCCGGGGCAGCGCAGGGGCGGCCGATGTGCCCCGCCTTGCACATCCCGAAGACTGACGCAGGCGATTGGCGGAGACGGTTGATGGCGACGGTTGACGGGGCGCGCCCCCGGCGGCACTCTCGGCCCGCAACGACGAAGGACATCCCATGAGCGACCCCGCCGAGCCTGCACATGACGAGTGGGGGCCCTTCGGGCAGCCGCTGTTCCAGGACCCTTCGGCGCGCGCGCTTTCGCATGTGGGGGTGATCGATGTCGGCTCGAACTCTGTCCGCATGGTGGTGTTCGACGGTGCCGCGCGTTCGCCTGCGTATTTCTACAACGAGAAGATCCTGTGCGGTCTGGGCGCGGGGCTCGATGCCACGGGGATGCTGAACCCCAAGGGCAAGGAACGCGCGCTGGCCGCGCTGCGCCGCTTCGCGCTGGTCGCCAAGGGGATGAAGGTCTCGCCCCTGACGGCCGTCGCCACCGCAGCGGTGCGCGAGGCCAAGGATGGCGCCGCCTTCCAGGCCGAGGTGCTGAAGGAAACCGGGCTGAAGCTCTGGGTCATCGACGGCGCCGAAGAGGCGCGGCTGTCGGCGCAGGGGGTCCTGCTGGGCTGGCCCGAGGCCGAAGGCATCGTCTGCGACATCGGCGGGTCGTCGATGGAACTCGCACTGATCGGGCAGGGCCGGATCGGGCGGCGGGTGACCTCGCCGCTGGGCCCGTTCCGGTTGCAGCAGGTGCAGGGCGGCCCCAAGGCCCGCAAGAAGCACATCGAGAAGATCATCAGGGGCCTGAAGGCCGAACTCGAGGTGCATCACGAAAAGATCTACCTCGTCGGCGGATCCTGGCGGGCGATCGCGCGGCTGGACATGGAACGCCGGGGCTACCCGCTGACCGTGCTGCACGAATACCGCATGACGCCGGATTCGGTGATGGCGACAGTGGACTGGATCGCGACCTCGGACCTGAACGACCTGCGCCTGCGCACCGGCACCTCGGCCGAGCGGATGGAACTGGTGCCGCTGGCGGCCGAGGTGCTGTCGCAACTGGTGCGCAGCTTCCGCCCGAAAGAGATCGACGTTTCCTCCTACGGCATCCGCGAAGGGCTGCTTTACGAACACATGCCGCAGAAGCTGCGCGCGCGCGATCCGCTGATCGAAAGCTGCCGGTTTTCCGAAGCGACGATGGCGCGGATGCCGGGCTTCGGCAAGCGGCTTTACGCCTTCCTGGAGCCGCTGTTCAAATCCGCCCCCGAGGGGCGGCTGCGGCTGATCAAGGCGGCCTGCCTGCTGCACGATACCACCTGGCGGGCCCACCCGGATTACCGGGCAGAGGCCTGCTTCGACAACGTGACGCGCGCCAACCTTGGCGGGCTTGACCATCCGGGGCGGGTGTTCCTGGGGCTTGCGCTGCTGCACCGCTACAAGAACAGCCGGGCGGGCTCGCGGCTGGAGCCGCTGTTGCAGCTTCTGACCGACGAGCAGATCGCCGAGGCCGAGGTGCTGGGCAAGGCCATGCGCTTTGGCGCCATGTTCGCCATCGACGACCCGGCCGACGCGGGCGAACTCAGGCTTTACCCGCGCAAGGGCGTGCTGGAACTGGCGCTGAACCGCAAGGGGGTGGACCTGTTCGGCGAGGTCGCGCAGGCCCGCTTTGCCTCGCTGGCCGCCGCGATGAAGATGACCGCAAAGATCAGCACCCTGCGCGAGACGGCCTAACCTTCGATCCGCCGCCCGGCCGGTCAGAGCGGCAGGTCGACCGCGACCGGAAAATGATCCGAGGCCGTCAAGAGCGCCTCGCGCAGGGGGGCATCGGCGTAGCAGGCTGGATCGTCGAACGGGTGCCAGACCCGCCAGACCGGCCCCCGCGCCAGCAGATCGGCCGACACCATGACGTAATCCAGGAGTGCCTGAAGATAGCGCCCCTGATCCCGCAGGAAGAACCGGGCGGTGGCCGGCGCGACCCCGATCCGCCGACCCAGCGCCATCAGGGCGTGCGGGTCGGTCAGCCGCTCTGCGGGCGGGCGATCGAGGCCCAGCATGATCTCTACACCCGAATGGCCAAAGAGCTTTTCGTACGCGTCAAGCCCGGGGCCATCGTTGAAATCACCCAAGACCACCACCGGCTCGCCCGCGGCCAGATGGCGGTCCACCCGCGCGCGCAGCCAGACGCATTGCGCCAGCTGCTTGCGGCGGTTCTCGATCCCGTCGCGGACCGCCTCGGCGGGCGTGCTGGCGCCATGCGGCGCCTTCGACTTCGCGTGGACCCCGATCATGCGGAAGGCAAACCCCGAGGCCGCCGTCACCTTCAGTTCCAGCGGCGGCTTGGAAAAGGTGATCGGCTCGGGCCGCCCGTCGTTGTCCAGATCGACGCGAAAGGTGGTGTCGAACCGCGGCGGCTCTGCCCGCCCCTCGCCCCGTTCGCCGCGCGGATCGTGTTCCGCCGAAAGCCGGTCGGGGTCGTAGAGCAGCGCGATTTCCTGTTCGGTGTCGCTGGGAAAGCCAAGCAGCGCGCGGCGCTGCCGCAGGCCGAAGCGGTCGGCGAAGGTTTCAAGTTGCCCGACCGTGGTGCGCCGCCGGTTCTGGTCGGGCGCCTCGACGATCAGCAGCGCATCGGGGTCGACCGCGGCCAGAACCCGGCCGAGCGCGGCGCCCTGCGCGCCCCGCGTGACCCCGTAGCGGCCCGAGGGGCCATCGTCTTCGATCAGCCGCCCGTCATGGCTGAAGAGCGCGTTCATCCATTCGACGTTGTAGGTGGCGATCCGCATCGCGCTCAGGCCGCCCGGGCGCGCGAGATTTCCTCCCACGCCGCGTTCACCGCGATCAGGCGCTTCTCGGCCAGCTTCACCGCCTCTTCCGGCACGCCGCGGGCCAGCATCCGGTCGGGGTGACTGTCGCGCACCGCCTGTTTCCAGGCCGTGCGCACATCGGCCAGCGGGGCGTCGGGCGAAACGCCCAGCACGTCATAGGGATCGCGCGGGGCATCGGCCACATGCCGCGCCCGGATCGCACGGAAACAGCGGTCGCCCAGCTTCAGTTCGGCCGCCACCTGCCGCAGGAAGGCATCCTCGCTCGGGTGATATTCGCCATCCGCAACCGCGATGTGAAAGAGCCCCTCAAGCAGGTCCGTGAGCGCGGTGGCATCGCCCCCGAACATCCGGCGGATGCGGCGGGCATAGATCTCGAACCCCGCCACGTCCTGCCGCGCCAGGTTGAAGACGCGCGCCGCGTTCTCTTCCTCGCCCGGCGGGATCACGAAGACCTCGCGGAAGGCCGTCACCTCGTCGCGCGTCACCCGGCCATCGGCCTTGGCCATCTTGGCGCCCAGCGCGATGACCGCGATGGTGAAGGCCACCGACCGCTCGGGCGGTTCGGGGCGGGTGAAGAGATGCGCAAGCCCTTCGCCCTTGGCGAGGGCTGCGATGACTTCGGCGATGCGGGTCCAGATCGACATGCGGGCACAATAACGCCGCAGCGCGGCACTGTCAGCGGCTCATGCGAACCGCTTCTGCATCAGGACCAGGTCCATGTAGCGCCCGAACTTGTAGCCGACCTCGGGCAACACGGCGATTTCGGCAAAGCCGATGGCCGCATGGAAGGCCCGGCCCGCCGGATTTTCCGCGCTGACCCCCGCGATCAGCGAATGCAGCCCCGCCGCGCGGGCGCGCGCCTCGAGCGCCGCCATCAGCGCACGGCCAAGCCCCGTCCCACGCGCCCCCGGCCCCAGGATGATCGTGTGTTCCGCGGTGCGGGCATAGCCCGGACCGTTGCGGAAGGCGCCATAGGTGGCAAATCCTGCCACCGCCCCCGCGACCTCGGCCACGAGGAAGGGAAACCCCGCCGCGGCCTTTTCGGCCAGGGTCTGCTGCAAGCCCGCCACGGTCTTTTCCAGCGTGGTGAAGGTGATCGGCGTGTCGCGGATCACCGGGTTCCAGAGCGCCGCCACCGCCGCGCAATCCTCGGGCCCGGCATCGCGGATCACCGCAGCACCTTCAGCCCCGAGGGCGTCTCGATCTCGGCCGTCAGCCCCTCGGGGCCCGGCTCGATGTCCAGCCGCCGGTCGCTCAGCCGCCCCGCCAGCGCCGCGCGCAACTCCTCTGCCGCGGGCAGCGTGACCGTCAGACGCTTCAGCCGACAGCCCCGGTCGGTCAGCCGCGGCGCCGGGTGCGCCGTGCCCTGCCAGGCGATCAGCGCGGGAAAAAGCCCGCCGAAGGGCAGCAGGCCATCCGGCGGCACCGCCATCCGCCAGCGCAGGTCGCCCCGTTCCAGATCCAGCGGATCGCCCAGCCCCGGCGGGCCTTCGGCACATTCCGCATCAAGATCGGCGCAGCGGCAGACCCAGTTCGTCAACCGCGGCGGCCCGGCAAAGGCATCCATCGCGAACCAGCGCGGGCGGCCGGGCGGGGGGGCCGCCGGGTCCACGGCGATGACCTCCAGATACAGGTCGCCGAGGCTCAGAAGCCGGTTGTGCGTGCCCATCTGCGGATGCGCGCCCCCCGGCTGCAGCGGCACACCCAGCGCCGCCTCGACCGCGGCCACCCCCTCGGCCAGGGTTCCGGCAACAACCGCGAGATGATCCAGTTCCATGCGCTCCCTCCGCCGTTTGGCGCATCCTATTGTGCCGCCACGGCTTCACAACCCCCGCCAGCCCGCCTATGTCGGAAAGGTTGCATCATCACAGGACGCCCCATGAGCCTCTTCAGTGCCCTGAGCCGCCTCGTGCGCGGCGACGCCATCGGCGGCATCCTTCTTCTTGTCGCCGCCGCCCTGGCCATGGTGGTTGCCAATTCCCCGCTTGCGCCGGCCTACAACACCCTTCTCGATGTCAGGCTTTCGGTCCTGATCGAGGGACACGGGCTGTCGAAGCCGCTGATCCTGTGGATCAACGACGGGCTGATGGCGGTGTTCTTCTTCCTCATCGGGCTGGAACTGAAGCGCGAGATGGTCGAGGGCAAGCTGCGCAATCCGCGCGACGTGATCCTGCCGGGCATGGCCGCGATTGCGGGGATGGCGGTTCCGGCGCTGATCTACCTGGCCGTGAACGCGGGCCATGCCGAAACGCAGCGGGGCTGGGCCATTCCCGCCGCGACCGACATCGCCTTTGCGGTGGGGGTTCTGGCGCTTCTGGGCAAGCGGGTTCCCCCCGCGCTGAAGGTCTTCCTGCTGACGCTGGCAATCCTGGACGACATGGGCGCCATCATCATCATCGCCCTGTTCTACACGGCCGAGCTGCACACCGATTTCCTGATCCTGGCCATCGTGCCGCTGGTGGCGCTGGGCTGGCTGAACGCGCGCGGCACCCATCGCATCGCGCCGATGCTGCTGATCGGCGCCGCGCTCTGGTTCTGCGTGCTGGAAAGCGGAGTGCACCCCACGCTGGCGGGGGTGCTGACCGCGTTCTTCATCCCGCTGAAGGACCGCTTCGGCAAATCGCCGTTGCATGCGCTGGAACACGGGCTTGCGCCCTATGTCACCTGGCTGATCGTGCCGATCTTCGCCTTCGCCAACGCGGGCGTCTCGCTGACGGGCATCACGCTGGCCGATGCCGTCTCGCCGCTGCCGCTGGGCATCGCGGCGGGGCTGATCATCGGCAAGCAGCTTGGCGTCTTCGGAATGACCCTGGCGCTGGTGAAATCGGGGGCGGCGCGGCTGCCCGCGGGGGCGGGCTGGCACCATGTCTGGGGGCTGTCGGCGCTGGCCGGGATCGGCTTTACCATGTCGCTGTTCATCGGTTCGCTCAGCTTTGACGACGCGCTGCACCTGAACGAGGTCCGCCTTGGCGTGCTGTCGGCGTCCTGCGTGTCGGCCGTGCTGGGCTATGTGATCCTGCGGCGCGCCGGACCCGGAACGATCACGCGCTGACCGACCCGTGCCCCGGCCCTTCGGCGAAGGACCGGGGGGGCCATGACCGTCGCGCGCTACCCCCGTGCGGCGCGGATCAGGGTCAGGATTTCCTTCGCGGCCGCCGGAATGTTGGTGCCCGGACCGAAGATCGCCTTGACCCCGTGGTCATAGAGATACTGGTAATCCTGCTGCGGGATGACGCCGCCGCAGATCACCAGGATCTCGCCCGCCCCCGCGGCCTTCAGCGCCTCGACCAGCTTCGGCGCCAGCGTCTTGTGCCCCGCCGCCTGGCTGGAAATGCCCACCACATGCACATCGTTGTCGATGGCGTCCTGCGCGGCCTCTTCGGGCGTCTGGAACAGCGGCCCCACATCCACGTCAAAGCCGATGTCGGCGAAGGCGGTGGCGATCACCTTGGCGCCGCGGTCGTGGCCGTCCTGGCCCATCTTGACCACCAGCATCCGGGGGCGGCGGCCTTCCTCTTCGGCGAAGGCCTCGACATCCTTCTGGATGGCCGCAAAGCCCGCGTCCCCCTCGTAGGCCGCGCCATAGACGCCCGCCAGCGTCTTCACCTCGGCACGGTGGCGGCCGAACACCTTTTCCATCGCCATGCTGATCTCTCCCACGCTGGCGCGCGCCCGGGCGGCGTCGATCGCGGCGGCAAGCAGGTTGCCGCCCTCGCGCGCGCGCCGCTCGACCTCGGCCAGCGCCGCGTCGCAGGCGGCGGCGTCGCGGCCGGCGCGCACGCGGTCCAGCCGGGCGATCTGGGCCGCGCGCACGGCCGCGTTGTCGATGTCGAGGATGTCGATGGGCTCTTCCTTTGCCAGCCGGTACTTGTTGACGCCCACGATCACCTCTTCGCCGCGGTCGATCATCGCCTGCCGACGCGCGGCGGATTCCTCGATCCGAAGCTTCGGCATGCCCGAGGCGACCGCCTTGGTCATGCCCCCCATCGCCTCGACCTCCTCGATCAGCGCCCAGGCCTTGTCGGCCAGTTCCGCCGTCAGGCTTTCGACGTAATACGAGCCCGCAAGCGGATCGACGACATGGGTGATGCCGGTCTCTTCCTGCAGGATCAGTTGCGTGTTGCGCGCGATGCGGGCCGAAAACTCGGTGGGAAGCGCGATCGCCTCGTCCAGCGCGTTGGTATGCAGGCTTTGCGTGCCGCCAAGCGCCGCGGCCATCGCCTCGTAGGCGGTGCGCACCACGTTGTTGTAGGGGTCCTGTTCCTGGAGGCTGACGCCCGAGGTCTGGCAATGGGTGCGCAGCATCAGGCTTGCGGGCTTCTTGGCCCCGAACTCGCGCATGATCCGGTGCCACAAGAGGCGCGCCGCGCGCAACTTTGCCGCCTCCATGAAGACGTTCATGCCGATCGCGAAGAAGAAGCTCAGCCTTCCTGCGAAGTCGTCCACATCCATCCCGCGCTTCAGCGCGGCGCGGACATATTCCCGCCCGTCGGCCAGGGTGAAGGCAAGTTCCTGCACCAGGTTCGCGCCCGCCTCCTGCATGTGGTAGCCGGAAATCGAGATCGAATTGAACTTGGGCATCTCGGCCGCGGTGAACTCGATGATGTCGGCCACGATCCGCATCGAGGGTTCGGGCGGATACACATAGGTGTTCCGCACCATGAATTCCTTGAGGATGTCGTTCTGGATGGTGCCGGACAGGGCCGCGCGCGGCACCCCCTGCTCTTCCCCCGCCACGATGAAATTCGCCAGGATCGGGATCACCGCCCCGTTCATCGTCATCGAGACCGAGACCTTTTCCAGCGGGATGCCGTCAAACAGGATCTTCATGTCCTCGACGCTGTCGATGGCAACGCCCGCCTTGCCCACATCGCCCACCACGCGGGGGTGGTCGCTGTCATAGCCGCGATGGGTGGCCAGGTCGAAGGCGACCGAAACGCCCTGCTGCCCGGCGGCCAGCGCGCGGCGGTAGAAGGCGTTCGATTCCTCGGCGGTGGAAAAGCCCGCGTATTGCCGGATCGTCCAGGGCCGCCCGGCGTACATCGTGGCCCGCACGCCGCGGACGAAGGGGGGAAGGCCCGGCATGCTGCCGATGTGCGGCAGCCCGATCACGTCCTGCTCGGTGTAAAGCGGCTTGACGCGGATGCCTTCCAGCGTGTCCCAGCCCAGCGTGTCGGGGTCGGCGCCTTTCAGCTCCTTGGCGGCCAGGGCGCGCCAGCCCTCCAGTTCGTCTTCCATCCATCGTCCCCACGGTTTGCGCGAAGGGCGGCCCGCGGCCGCGCGGCTTCACCGGTTTCTGGCACGGCCAAAGGCCCGCGCGGTCACACGAATTCCAGGATCACGTCATCGACCTTCAGGCTTGCGCCCGGCTGGGTGGCCACCCGCCTGACCACGCCCTGCCGTTCGGCGCGCAGCGTGTTTTCCATCTTCATCGCTTCGACGGTGGCCAGCGCCTGGCCTTCCTGCACCTCCTCGCCCTCGGCCACCATGATCTTCACGACCAGACCGGGCATGGGGCACAGCAGGAACCTCGAGGTGTCGGGCGGCAGCTTTTCCGGCATCAGCGCCGCCAGTTCCGCCTGCCGCGGGGTGCGCACCACCGCCTTCAGTTCAGCCCCGCGCCAGCGCAGGCGCGCGCCCCCGCGGACATAGGCGACCTTCACGATCATCTTTTCGCCGCCCACCGTGCCCACGAACAAGGGCATCCCCGGGCGCCAGTCGGACCGCACGGCCAGCGTGCCGTTGTCGGCAAAGGTCACGTCGGTGCCGACGCCGGTTTCCACGATGTGCACCGGGAAGCTCTGCCTGCCCAGCGCGATGACGTAATCGGGTTCGACCCGGCGGGCGTGGTGCGGCATGGCGCCCGAGATCTGCGCGGCGCGGGCCTCCTTCCACATCTTCATGTGGGCGGCCACCGCGGCAAGGCGGCGCATGGCGCCGTCGTCCGGGGTGACGCCCTTGAAGCCGTCGGGCCATTCCTCGGCGATGAAGGCGGTGGTCATGGCGCCCGCCACGAAGCGCGGATGATCCATCACGGCGGACAGGAAGGGCAGGTTGTGCCCGATCCCTTCCACCTCGAAGGCATCGAGCGCGCGGCGCATGCCTTCGATCGCCGCGCCGCGGTCGGGCCCCCAGGTGCAGAGCTTGGCGATCATCGGGTCGTAATACATGCTGATCTCGCCGCCCTCGAAGACGCCGGTATCGTTGCGCACGGCATGGGTGGGGGTGGCGACCTCGGCCGGCGGGCGATAGCGGCTGAGTCGGCCGATCGAGGGCAGGAACTTGCGGAACGGGTCTTCGGCGTAAAGCCGGCTTTCCATCGCCCAGCCGTTGATCTTCAGGTCGGCCTGCGCAAAGGGCAGCGGCTCGCCATTGGCCACGCGGATCATCTGTTCCACGAGATCGACGCCGGTGATCAGTTCGGTCACCGGATGCTCCACCTGAAGGCGCGTGTTCATTTCCAGGAAGTAGAAGTTGCGGTTGCCGTCCACGATGAATTCCACCGTGCCCGCGCTGGTGTAGCCCACCGCCTTCGCCAGCGCGCAGGCCTGTTCGCCCATCGCCTTGCGGGTAGCCGCATCGAGGAAGGGCGAGGGCGCCTCTTCGATCACCTTCTGGTTGCGCCGCTGGATCGAGCATTCGCGTTCATGCAGATAGACGCAGTTGCCGTGCTTGTCGGCCAGAACCTGGATCTCGATGTGGCGGGGCTGGGTGACGAACTTCTCGATGAAGATGCGGTCGTCGCCGAAACTGGCCGCCGCCTCGTTCTTCGAGGCCTGAAAGCCCTCGCGCGCCTCGGTGTCGTTCGAGGCGATGCGCATCCCCTTGCCGCCGCCGCCGGCGCTGGCCTTGATCATCACCGGGTAGCCGATCTGTCGACTGATCGTCACCGCCTCTTCGGCATCGGCGATCAGGCCCATGTAGCCGGGCACGGTCGATACCCCTGCCTCGGCCGCGATCTTCTTCGAGGTGATCTTGTCGCCCATCGCCTCGATCGCAGGCGACGGCGGACCGATGAAGACGACGCCTTCCGCCTCGAGCGCGGCGGCAAAGGCGCGGTTTTCCGACAGGAAGCCATAGCCCGGATGCACCGCCTGCGCCCCCGTCGCCCGGATCGCGGCCATCACCTTGTCGATCACGATGTAGCTCTGGTTCGCGGGGGCCGGGCCGATGTGCACCGCCTCGTCGGCCATCGACACATGCAGCGCGTTGCGGTCGGCATCGGAATAGATCGCCACCGTCTTGATGCCCATCCTGCGGGCGGTCTTGATGACCCGGCAGGCGATCTCGCCCCGGTTGGCGATCAGGATCTTGTCGAACATCTCAGTCCCTTCCCACCCGCACCGGGGGCGTCGGCCCCGGCCACGGCAACAAAAAGGCCACCGGGGCGGCGAACCCCGGCGGCCGGTGTGCAGAGTGTCGGGGGCGCGCTAGTTGCGGCAGCCCGGAACGTTGAGATCGCGGCAGAAGACCCCCGCCGCACCGCCGATGATGGCACCCGTGGCCATGCTGCCGCCGGTTGCCCCGGCAATGGCCGCACCGCCCAGCGCACCGGCTGCGCCCCGCTGCGCGTCGTTCTGAAGACATCCGCCAAGCGCCAGCACCAGCGCGACGGCCGCCGAGAGAGTCGTGAGTTTTTGCATCCTGTCCTGCCTTCCATGCGGTGTTTGCCTGCGCCATCGGCGGGTCCGCCCGCCGCGGCCGATGGATCCTGCTTCCGTTCCCCGCAAAAGGCCGGCCCGGCGATCAGGTTGCCGGACCGGAGGGACGGGATCGGGGAACCGTCGTGGATCGTCGAGGGCGCGGCCGCTCTGACATGCGCCCCGCGCGGAAGGATGCCGCCTGCACGGCCAAGGTCAAACCCCATTCGCGGGGCCTGCGGGGCCTGCGCGAGAGTTTGCCGGAATGGCTTCGGCGTCAGCGGGTTCATGCCTATTCCCGGCCCTCTGCGTCGTCGAACACGGCCGGAAAGGCCGCGCGGGCGCGCGCAACGTCGATCTGCAGCAGCGCCTCGTAGCTGCAGGGATCGAACGGGTCTTCGGCCGCGACGACCTCGCGCCCGAAAAGCCACGACAGCCGCCCGGCGTCGAGGTTGCCGCGCTCGAACGGCTCTTCGCCGAAATGCTCCCACAGGGCGCGCATGAACCCCTCGTCGGCCTCGCGGTCGGGGGCCTTGCGGTCGGCGTAGCGTTCGCGCGCAATGAGCCGCGTCGCGCCCTCTTTCACATTCGCCCGGCGGATGGTGAACTGGAAATCCGTCCCGGTCAGCCGCCCTGGAAAGCCGCGGTGCTTCAGCATCTCAGAACCCCGCAAGGGCGCAGCGCCCGTCATCGATCACATAGGCCTCGAAGACCTGCGGCACGTCGGGGTGCTGTTCCCCGAAGGGCACCGCCTTCCGCGCCAGCGAAATCACGATCTGGTCCACCTTCAATCCCTTCTGCGCAACCGCGGGCCGGGCCACGGCCTCGCACAGCGCCTTCATGTCGTTCTCGTTTCCGGCGCCCTTGCGCAGGTCGGGCGCCACGAAGCGGAAGCGGGCGATCTTCTGGCCGCCCCCGCCGGACCCCGGCCAGATCACCTCTTGCAGGCTGACCGGCTGGCCCGATGGCACCCGCGGCGCCGCCCCGGCCGCCGCCGTCAGCAGAAGAACCGCACCCAGCAGCAACGCGCGCATCTGGCCCTCACAGCGGAATGTTGTCGTGCTTCTTCCAGGGATTCTGGAGCTTCTTGCCGCGCAGGCTGGCAAAGGCCCGCGCCACCCGCCGCCGGGTCGAATGGGGCATGATCACCTCGTCGATGAAGCCCTTTTCGGCGGCCACGAAGGGGTTGGCAAAGCGGTCTTCGTACTCTTTCGTGCGCTGGGCGATCTTGTCCTTGTCGGCCAGTTCGCTGCGATAGAGGATCTCGGTCGCGCCCTTCGCGCCCATCACCGCGATTTCGGCGGTGGGCCAGGCATAGTTGAAATCGCCGCGCAGGTGCTTGCTGGCCATCACGTCATAGGCCCCGCCATAGGCCTTGCGGGTGATGACGGTGACCTTGGGCACGGTCGCCTCGCCATAGGCGAACAGAAGCTTCGCCCCGTGCTTGATGACGCCCCCGTATTCCTGCCCGGTGCCCGGCAGGAAGCCCGGCACATCGACCAGCGTCAGGATCGGGATCTCGAACGCGTCGCAGAAGCGGACGAAGCGCGCGGCCTTGCGGCTGGAGTCGATGTCCAGACAGCCCGCCAGCACCATCGGCTGATTGGCGACGACGCCGACGGTCGAGCCTTCCAGCCGCACGAAGCCGGTGATGATGTTCTTTGCGAAGTCTTCCTGGATCTCGAAGAAGTCGCCTTCGTCGGCGAGCTTCAGGATCAGTTCCTTCATGTCATAGGGCTGGTTGGGATTGTCCGGGATCAGCGTATCAAGGCTCATCTCGATCCGCGCCGGGTCATCGAAGAAGGGCCGGACGGGGGGCTTTTCGCGGTTGGAGGCGGGCAGGAAATCGACCAGCCGACGCACCTCCATCATCGCCTCCACGTCGTCTTCAAAGGCCCCGTCGGCGACCGAGGACTTGGTGGTATGGGTCTTGGCCCCGCCCAGTTCTTCGGCGGTGACGATCTCGTTCGTGACCGTCTTCACCACGTCGGGGCCGGTGACGAACATGTAGGACGAATCGCGCACCATGAAGATGAAGTCGGTCATCGCGGGCGAATAGACCGCCCCGCCCGCGCAGGGGCCCATGATGACCGAGATCTGCGGAACCACGCCCGAGGCCATGATGTTGCGCTGGAAGACCTCGGCATAGCCCGCAAGGCTGGCCACCCCTTCCTGGATGCGCGCGCCGCCGGAATCGTTCAGCCCGATCACCGGCGCCCCGTTCTGAACCGCCATATCCATGATCTTGCAGATCTTCTGGGCATGGGTTTCCGACAGCGAGCCGCCGAAGACGGTGAAATCCTGGCTGAACACATAGACCATCCGGCCGTTGACGGTGCCCCAGCCGGTCACGACCCCGTCCCCCGCGGGCCGCTCGGCCTCCATCCCGAAGTCGGTGCAGCGGTGGCGGACGAACATGTCGAATTCCTCGAACGAGCCTTCGTCGAGCAGAAGCTCGATCCGCTCGCGCGCGGTCAGCTTGCCCTTGGAATGCTGCGCCGCGATCCGCCGCGCGCCGCCTCCCTGCCGTGCCGCCGCGCGGCGGGCCTCCAGCTCTCCAAGGATGTCCTTCACCTCAGCCTCCTCCGCCCGGTTTGCCGCACCATAGCCGCAGCGCGGCATGGCCCCAAGCGGATTTGGGTAAATTTGCAAACCTTTCCGCAGCGGCGTCATGCAAATTGCAAATTCATCCGAAGCCTCTGCAGGGCACCTTGCCAGCAGACCCACAAAGGCGCGGCCGCCAATGCAAAGGGGCGCCGCCCGGGCGCCCCCCCTTTCAGCCTGTCGCCCCGGCAGCGGGGCGCGGCGGTCAATGCGTCCAGGCGCCCCGGCGATCGGTGGCGAAATTCTCGCCATAGCCGCGCGGGCGGATGTTCGGCTTGCGGGCCTTGGGGTCCAGCACGATGTATTCGATCCCCTTCTCGCGGGCATAGGACTCGGCCTCGTCGCGGGTCTCGAAGCGCAGGCGCACCTGGCCCTGGGTGTCAGACGAGCTTGTCCATCCCATCAGCGGATCAAGTTCGCGCGGGGTGGCGGGGTCGTATTCCAGCACCCATTGATGGGTCTTGGCCACGCCGGACTGCATGGCGGTGCGGGCGGGCTGGTAGATGCGGGCGGGCATGGGAACCTCCGTCAGAAGCGGCCCCGTTATCGCGAAACCGCCGGGCAGAGGCAAGAGGGAGCGGCACCGCACGCGGCGCATTCGGGGATTTCTGGATGCAGGTGGCGCGGCATCCAAGGCGCGCTGAGGTCGGATGCATGCGCAGCGGGTTGCCGACCGGGGGCGTGGGAGCGTTGGGTGAGGTGGGTGCAACCCCCTGCCGGCAACCTTCTGCTGCTTGCCCTTCAAGATTAAGGCGAACTCTCGCGGCGCGACAAGAGAGACGCGAACCTGTGGCGCAGGAAACTGCCTAAAGTTGTTCGCGTTCTGGTAAACCCCCGTTAACACACGCGCCGCACGCGCCAGCCAGCAACCCATGTTGCGCCCCCTGCTGCCGCCGCGCCCGGGGGCGGGCCCGCGCCACGGCTTTGCAAGGTGCGCGCGCAGGGGGGCACCGCGGCCCCTGCCCGCGTCTGCCCGCTTGAACCGGAACAAGAACGGATCAACTCTGTCCTGCCGCAGCAGGAATCGCCATGCCCCACAATATCACCAACGCCCCCGCCCCCCGCCCCGAGGTGCTGACCCGCCCGAAGCTTGAAGGCGGGCGCCGGTTCGTGATGCAGACACCGTTCCAGCCGGCGGGCGACCAGCCGACCGCCATCGCAGAGCTGAGCCAGGGCGTGCAGGCCGGAGAGCATGACCAGGTGCTGCTGGGCGCCACCGGCACCGGCAAGACCTTCACCATGGCCAAGGTGATCGAGCAAACCCAGCGCCCCGCCATCATCCTTGCGCCCAACAAGACGCTGGCCGCGCAATTGTATGGGGAATTCAAGGGCTTCTTCCCCGACAACGCGGTGGAATACTTCGTATCCTACTACGACTACTACCAGCCCGAAGCCTATGTGCCGCGCTCGGACACCTATATCGAGAAGGAATCCCAGATCAACGAGCAGATCGACCGGATGCGCCACTCGGCCACCCGGGCGCTGCTGGAACGCGACGATGTCATCATCGTGGCCTCGGTCTCGTGCATCTATGGCATCGGCTCGGTCGAGACCTACTCGGCGATGACGCAGGATCTGGTGGTGGGCCAGATGTATGACCAGCGCGCGATCATGTCGGAACTGGTTGCCCAGCAGTACCGCCGCAACGATACGGCCTTTGCCCGCGGCAGCTTCCGCGTCCGCGGCGACGTGCTGGAGGTCTGGCCCGCCCACCTGGAAGACCGGGCCTGGCGGTTTTCGTTCTTCGGGCCGGAACTGGAATCGATCACCGAGTTCGACCCCCTGACCGGGGCGCGCACCGATACGTTCAGGCAGATCCGCATCTATGCGAATTCGCACTACGTCACCCCGCGGCCCACGCTGCAACAGGCGGTCAAGGGGATCCGGCTGGAACTGGCCCAGCGGCTGAAACAGTTGACCGACGAGGGCAAGCTGCTGGAGGCGCAACGGCTGGAACAACGCACGAACTTCGATCTCGAGATGCTGGAGGCCACCGGCGTGTGCAACGGGATCGAGAACTACTCGCGCTACCTGACCGGCCGCGCGCCGGGCGAGCCGCCGCCCACGCTGTTCGAATTCATCCCCGACAACGCGATCGTCTTTGCCGACGAATCCCACGTCACCGTGCCGCAGATCGGCGGCATGTATCGCGGCGACTACCGGCGCAAGTTCACGCTGGCCGAACACGGCTTCCGCCTGCCCTCGTGCATGGACAACCGGCCGCTGAAGTTCGAGGAATGGGATGCGATGCGGCCGCAATCCGTCTTCGTCTCGGCCACCCCCGCGGCCTGGGAGATGGAGCAGACCGGCGGTGTCTTCACCGAACAGGTGATCCGCCCCACCGGCCTGCTGGACCCGGTGGTGGAGATCCGCCCCGTGTCGATGCAGGTCGATGACCTTCTGGACGAGGTGCGCCGGGTCGCCGCTGCGGGGATGCGCACGCTCTGCACCACGCTGACCAAGCGGATGGCCGAGGATCTGACCGAATACCTGCACGAACAGGGCATCCGCGTGCGCTACATGCATTCCGACATCGACACACTGGAACGCATCGAGATCCTGCGCGACCTGCGCCTTGGCGCGTTCGACGTGCTGGTGGGCATCAACCTGCTGCGCGAGGGGCTCGACATTCCCGAATGCGGGCTGGTGGCGATTCTGGACGCCGACAAGGAAGGCTTCCTGCGCTCCGAGACCTCGCTGATCCAGACCATCGGGCGCGCCGCGCGCAACGCCGAGGGGCGGGTCATCATGTATGCCGACCGCATCACCGGCAGCATGGAACGCGCGCTGCGCGAAACCGACCGCCGCCGTGCCAAGCAGATGGCCTATAACGAGGCCCACGGGATCACGCCGCAGACCGTGAAGAAGAACGTCGAGGACGTGCTGGCGGGCCTGTGGCAAGGCGACACCGACCAGAGCCGCGTCACCGCGAAGGTCGACAAGCCGATGGTGGGCCAGAACCTTGCCGCCCATCTCGACGCCCTGCGCGGGCAGATGCGCAAGGCGGCCGAGAACCTGGAATTCGAGGAAGCCGCGCGGCTGCGCGACGAGATCAAGCGGCTGGAGGCGGTGGAGCTGGCCGTGGCCGACGACCCGATGGCCCGTCAGGAGGCAGTGGAGGGGGCCGTGGACGAAGCCGTGAAGGCGCGCGGCCGCAGCACGGCCGGGCGGGCCGGGCAGCGGGGGGGGAACAAGCGGCGGGGGCGGGGGTGAGTATGCGCAAGCGAGTTCCACCCGAAACCGAAGCGATGGTATTAGAAAGGAGTCGCCGACGCTGCTGCATCTGTTACGCATTGAACCGGGACTCCCAAATCAAGCAAGGACAGATTGCTCACCTCGATCAGAACAATCAAAACGCAAGCTTCGAAAATCTTTCATTCCTTTGTTTCGAACATCACGATCAGTATGACAGCACTACAAGCCAGCGAAAGAACCTAACTGTTCTATCCCGGATGATCACATAGACCCTCGTCGTTCAGCCCTGTTCATGGCAAGATCGATCTTGCGCGAGGTTCGGGAGGGGGTGGGAACAT
>JAJZVD010000050.1 GCA_021845805.1 Pseudomonadota bacterium
CCCACCGCCGCGGCCAGCGCGTCGACATGCGGCCGCGCGATCGGGGCCAGCGAGCTTTGACGCCAGGCGGAATGGGCAAGCCGCACCAGCCGCATCCCCGGCGCATAGCTTTGCCGTTCAGGATCGAAGGCCAGCATGCCCTGATTCGTCAGCGTCTGCAGCAGGCGGTACAGCGTGGCCTTGGGAAACCTGCCCTCGGCCAGGAGGTCCGTGAAGCGGACGGGGCGGCCCTTGCTGGCCACCATGTCGAGCACGTCAAGCGCCTTGCCCACCGTGCCGTCTTGCGCGCCCGAGGCGGGCTGCCCGTCGTCCATCTTCCCCTCCCGCCGGGCACGGGACGTTTCCGACCCCGCCCGACCCTGCCGCCTTGCCTGTTGACAGCATAGCCGATGAGCGGCATTATTTTCAATAATCAAAACCAAGTTTCACATATTGGAACCAAAAGGGAGGAAACCATGGTCCAATCCACCCGCGCCGCCGCTCTGGCGCTTGCGGTCGCCACGATGACCGGCATGGCTGCACATGCCGGTGATCTGACGATCTTCACCGACACCTCTGACCCTGCGCCCAAGCAGGCGTTCCAGACGCTGATCGACGACTTCCAGAAGGCGAACCCCGATGTCCATGTGAAATGGACCGTGTTCGACCACGAGGGCTACAAGACCGCGATCCGCAACTTCCTGACCGCGGACGCCCCCGACCTTGCGAACTGGTACGCCGGCAACCGCATGGCGCCCTTCGTGAAGGCGGGGCAGTTCATGGATGTCTCGGATGTCTGGGATCAGAACGGTCTGAAGACGTCGCTGAAATCCGCGCTTCCGTCGATGACGATCGATGGCAAGCAGTGGGGCATTCCCTACACCTATTACCAGTGGGGCATCTACTACAACAAGGACGTCTTCAAGAAGTTCGGCGTCGACATTCCGAAGACCTGGGATGACTTCATCGCCGCCTGCGCCAAGTTCAAGGCGGGCGGGGTCGATTGCACCACCACCGGCACCAAGGCCTTCTGGCCGGCGGGCGGCTGGTTCGACTACATGGACCTGCGCACCAACGGCTACCAGTTCCACATGGACCTGACGAACGGCAAGATCGCCTGGACCGATCCGCGCGTGAAGAAGGTGTTCGACGAGTGGGCCAAGCTGCTGAAGCCGGGCTACCTGACCGCGAACTCTGCCGCGATCGACTGGCAGGATGCGCTGCCGAACCTGGTGCAGGGCAAGGCCGCGACCTACCTGATGGGCAACTTCGCCGTGGCGCCGCTGAAGGCCGCGGGGATGACCAACGACACGCTGGGCTTCTTCCCGTTCCCGGAAATCACCCCGGGCATCGGGCGGGCTGAAGACGCACCGACCGACACGATGCACATCCCGGCCAAGGCGAAGAACCCGACGGATGCGAAGAAGTTCCTGGCCTTCCTGGCCTCGGCCGACGAGCAGACCAAGATCAACGACATCCTTGGCCAGCTTCCGGTGAACAACCAGTCCAAGGTCGGCAGCGATCCGTTCCTGCAGCAGGGCTTCACCATGCTGTCCACGGCCGATGGCCTGGCGCAGTTCTTCGACCGCGACGCTCCGGCGGAAATGGCGAAGATCGGGATGGAAGGCTTCCAGGAATTCATGGCGCACCCCGACCGGGTGGACGAGATCCTGAAGCGCCTGGAAGCGGCCCGCAAGCGCATCTACCAGCAGGGCTGAGGTCTCGCAGAACGTTTCCCCCTTCCGCCATGCTGGCGGGAGGGGGTCTTTTACGAACCGGAGGGAGGCCCATGACGTCGGTCACCACCAACGCCGCCGCGCGCCGCCACGGCGCCTGGCGCCGGAACCAGCGCCGCCTTGCGCCCCTGATGTTCATCGCGCCCGGTGCGCTGATGTTCCTGGTCTATGTCGTCGTGCCGATCTTCCGGTCGATGTCGATCTCGTTCTACGACTGGGACGGCATGGGGGCGATGAAGTGGATCGGGTTCGGCAACTACGTCGAACTGTGGTCCGACCCGGCCTTTCTGGTATCGCTTGAAAACAACCTGATCTGGTTGGTGCTTTACATGCTGGCCGTGCCGGCGGGGCTGTTCATCGCGATCTTCCTCAATCAGAACGTCCGCGGTATCCGCATCTACAAGTCGCTGTTCTTCTTTCCCTTCGTGATTTCGCAGGTGGTGGTCGGGCTGATCTTCACCTGGTTCTACGCGCCGGATTTCGGGCTTCTGTTCAAGCTGACGCAGATGCTGACGGGCACCGGCACGGCGATCCTTGCGGATGAACGCTATGCCACCTACGGCATCATCGTGGCCGGGCTCTGGCCGCAGATCGCCTATTGCATGATCCTGTACCTGACCGGCCTGAACAACGTGGCCCCCGATCAGGTCGAGGCCGCGCGGCTGGATGGCGCCAAGGGCTGGAAGATGCTGTGGTACGTCATCATCCCGCAACTGCGCCCGGCGACCTTCATCGCGGTCGTCGTCACGGTGATCGGCGCGCTGCGGTCGTTCGACCTGGTGTCGATCATGACGCAGGGCGGCCCCTACGGGTCGACCCGCGTGCTGTCCTATTACATGTACGAACAGGCGCTCAGCGAATACGGCTACCGCATGGGTTATGGCGCGGCCATCGCCGTGGTGCTGTTCTTCATCATGATGGTCTTCATCTCCGGGTTCATCTGGAAGATGTACCGCGACGAGACGGAGCGTTAGCCCATGTTCCCCAGACCGATCCAGCAGCGCCCCGCCGCGACCCGGGCCGCCTATCAGGTGGCCCTGCCGGTGGCGCTGATCCTGTGGCTGTTGCCGCTTCTTGGCGTGGCCATGACATCGCTGAAGCCGGGCGCGGACCTGACGCAGGGAAACTACTTCGGCTGGCCGTCGCATCTGGCCTGGAGCAACTATGCCGATGTCTTCCGCAACTCGCCGATCGGCTGGTACATCCTGAACAGCTTCAAGGTCACGATTCCGACGGTGATCGGGGCCGTGGCGCTGTCCTGCATGACCGGCTTCGCGCTGGCGATCTACAAGTTCCGCTTCAACCTGATGATCTTCTTCATCTTCGTTGCGGGCAACTTCGTGCCGTTCCAGATCCTGATGGTGCCGGTGCGGGACCTGACGCTGAAGCTTGGCCTTTACAACACCATCACGGGGCTTGCGCTCTTTCACATCGCCTTCCAGACCGGGTTCTGCACCCTCTTCATGCGCAATTTCATCAAGTCGCTGCCGAACGAACTGATCGAGGCCGCGCGGGTGGAAGGTGTCAGCGAGGTGCGGATCTTCTGGTATGTCGTGCTGCCGCTGATGCGCCCGGCGATCGCGGCGCTGTCGGTTCTGGTCTTCACCTTCATCTGGAACGACTATTTCTGGGCCACTGTGCTGACCAACGGCGTGTCGACCCAGCCGGTGACGGCGGGGCTCTATTCGCTGAACGGGCAGTGGGTCGCGCAGTGGCAGCTTGTTTCTGCGGGCTCGATCGTGGCGGCGATGCCGCCGGTTCTGATGTTCTTTGCGATGCAGCGTCACTTCATTGCAGGGCTGACGCTTGGGGCGGTGAAATGAGCCTTCAGGTCTGGCGGATCGATTGCGGCGCGCAGACCCTGGCGCTGGCCTCGCAGGGCGGGATTCCTGCAGTGATCTACTGGGGCGCCACACTGCCTGCGGCCGAGGACCTGGCCGCGCTGGCGGCGGCGGGGCAGGCCGATGTGACAGGCGGGATGCTTGATGCGAACGCGCCCCTGTCGCTGTGCCCCGAGGCGGCGTGGAGCTTTCCGGGCCAGCCGGGGCTTCAGGTGGCCGAGGCCGATGGCCGCCCGATCTCTGACCGCTTCGCCCTGGCGGCGGCCGAGCAGGCGCCGGGTTTGCTGCGCTTCACCGCGGCCGCGGCGGGTCTGCGGGTGACGCATGAGATCGCGGCCGAGCCCGCCTCGGGCCAGTTCGTGCTGCGCAGCGTGCTGGTCGCGGATCGGCCGGTGCGGCTGCACTGGCTGGCCGCCCCCGTGCTGCCCGCGCCGCAGCTTGCAAGCGAGATGATCGACGTGTCGGGGCGCTGGATTGGCGAGTTCCAGTTGAACCGTACCCCCTGGACCCCGGGCGCCCGCCTGCGCGAGGCGCGGCAGGGCCGGTCGGGGCACGAACATCCGCCCTATCTGCTGCTGCCCGCGGTGGGCGCCACGAACACGGGCGGCGAGGTGCACGGGCTGCACTACGGCTGGTCCGGCGGGCACCGGATGGTGGCCGAAGAACTGCCGGACGGCCGCCGCCAGGTGCAGTTCGGCCATCCGGCGGGGGCCGAGACGCAGCCCGGAACCCGGTTCGAGACGGCGCCGCTTTATGCGGCTTTCAGCGACGCCGGGCTGAACGGCATCGCCGTGGCCAACCAGCGTCTGATCCGCGCGCTCGTGCGGTTTCCCGATCCCGCCCGGCCCCGTCCGGTGCATTACAACTGCTGGGAGGCGGTCTATTTCGATCATCGCCTTGACGACCTGACGGCGATCGCCGACCGCGCCGCCGCGCTGGGGGCCGAACGCTTCGTGCTGGACGATGGCTGGTTCGGCCGCCGCGACGATGACACGACCAGCCTGGGCGACTGGCTGGTGGATCGGCGCAAGTGGCCGGACGGGCTGCATCCGCTGATCGCCCATGTCCGCAAGCTGGGCATGACCTTCGGGCTCTGGGTCGAACCCGAGATGGTGAACCCCGACAGCGATCTTTGGCGCGCGCATCCCGACTGGGCGCTGGGGCCTGCCGATCAGGTGCTGGGACGGCACCAGATGGTGCTGGACATGGGGCGGCCCGAGGTGCGCGACCATCTGTTCCACCGCCTGTCGGCCCTGCTGGGCGAATACCCGATCGACTATCTGAAATGGGACCACAACCGCCTTCTGCCGGTGGTGGATGCCGCGCAGACGCGCGGGGTCTACGACCTGCTCGACCGGCTGCGCGCCGCGCATCCGCAGGTCGAGATCGAAAGCTGCGCCTCGGGCGGGGGGCGGATCGACGCCGGGATTCTGGCGCGGACGCATCGGGTGTGGCTGTCGGATTCCAACGACGCGCTGGAACGCCTGCGCATCCAGCATGACGCGGCCTTGTTCCTGCCGCCCGAAGTGACCGGCAGCCATGTCGGCCCGCGGCACTGTCATACCTCGGGCCGGGTCCACTCCATGTCGTTCCGCGCCTGGGTCGCGGCGCAGCGGCACATGGGCTTCGAGATGGATCTGCGCGAGCTGACCGACGAAGAGGCCGCGACGCTGAAGGAAGTGACCGCCTGGTGGAAGGCGGGGCGGCATTGGCGGATGGCGGCCGATGTGCTGCGTCTTGACGCGGCCGACCCCGCCGTGACGGCCGAAATGCAGATCGCGCGCGACGGCAGCCGTTTCACCCTGTTCGCCGCGCTGCGCGAGACCAGCGCCCAGATCCTGCCCCGGCCGTTGCGTCTGACCGGCCTTGACCCCGCGGCGCGCTACCGGGTGACGCTGGCCAATCCGTCCGACATCGTGCGCCGCAGCCGTGCCCCCCTTGCGCTGAAGTCCGGGCCCGTGACCCTGAGCGGGCAGGCGCTGATGCGGCAGGGGCTGACCCTGCCATGGTTGAATCCCGCCGCCCTTTGGGTGATCGAGGCCGAGCGCCTGTAAGCCCTTCCCGGAGACTGACAAGATGAAGAAACCCCGCCGCTCTGCCGCCTGGTATGGCAAGCTCGACAAGGATGGGTTCATCCACCGCAGCTGGATGAAGAACCAGGGCTTTCCCGATCAGGTGTTCGACGGCCGCCCGATCATCGGCATCTGCAACACCTGGAGCGAGCTGACGCCCTGCAACTCGGGTCTGCGGACGCTGGCCGAGGGGGTGAAGCGCGGCGTCTGGGAGGCGGGCGGCTTCCCGGTTGAGTTTCCGGTGACCTCGCTGGGCGAGACGCAGATGAAGCCCACGGCGATGCTGTTTCGCAACCTTCTGGCGATGGACGTGGAAGAGTGCATCCGGGCCTATGGCCTTGACGGGGTGGTGCTGCTGGGCGGTTGCGACAAGACGACGCCGGGGCAGGTGATGGGGGCGGCCTCGGTCGATCTGCCGACCATCGTGGTCTCGTCGGGGCCGATGCTGAACGGCAAGTACCGCGGGCAGGACATCGGCTCGGGCACCGACGTGTGGAAGTTCTCGGAAGCCGTCCGCGCGGGCGAAATGACGTTGCAAGAGTTCATGGCGGCCGAAAGCGGCATGAGCCGGTCGGCGGGCGTCTGCATGACGATGGGCACGGCCTCGACCATGTCGAGCCTGGTCGAGGCGATGGGCCTGGCGCTGCCCACCAACGGCGCGCTGCCCGCGGTCGACGCGCGGCGGATGGCGCTGGCGCACCTGACCGGCAAGCGCATCGTCGAGATGGTGGAAGAAGACCTGACGCTGTCGAAGGTGCTGACCCGCGCAAGCTTCGAGAACGCGATCGTGGCCAATGCGGCGGTGGGGGGCTCGACCAACGCGGTGGTGCATCTTCTGGCCATCGCGGGCCGGGTGGGGGTGGACCTGAGCCTGAAGGACATCGAACTGGGCAAGGACATTCCGCTTTTGGTCAACTGCATGCCGTCGGGCAAGTACCTGATGGAGGATTTCGCCTATGCGGGCGGGGTTCCGGCGGTGCTGGCCGAACTGCGCGGCAAGGGGCACCTGCGCGCCGCGAACACCGTTCTGGGCCGTGACATCTCGGTCTATGCCGAGGGCGCGGAATGCTTCAACCGCGACGTGATCCACAGCTTCGACGCGCCGGTGAAACCCGCGGCGGGCCTGCGCGTGCTGCGCGGCAACCTTGCCCCCGATGGCGCCATCGTGAAGCCGTCGGCCGCGACCGATGCGCTGCTGGAGCACGAAGGCCCGGCCTATGTGTTCGAGTCCATCGAGGATCTGAAGGCCAACATCGACCGCGACGACCTGCCGGTGACGCCCGAAACCATCCTGGTGCTGAAGGGCTGCGGCCCGAAGGGCTATCCGGGGATGCCCGAAGTGGGCAACATGCCGATCCCGAAGGTACTGGTGCAGAAGGGCGTGCGCGACATGGTTCGCGTGTCTGATGCCCGCATGTCGGGCACCGCCTATGGCACCGTGGTGCTGCATGTGGCGCCCGAGGCGCAGGCGGGCGGCCCGCTGGCGCTGGTCAAGACGGGCGACCGCATCCGTCTGTCGGCCAGCCGGGGCGAACTGACGCTGCTGGTACCGGACGCCGAACTGGCAACCCGCCGCGCGGCCTGGGTGCCCGACGCGCCGCGCTATGAACGCGGTTATGCCAAGCTCTACGTCGACCATGTGCTGCAGGCCGACAAGGGCGCCGACCTTGATTTCCTGGTGGGCAAGGATACCCGCCCCGTGACCCGCGAAAGCCACTGAGCCCGGAGCCGACATGACCCAATACGCCACTTTCCACGACCTCGCGGGCGCCTCGGTCTTCATCACCGGGGGCGGTGCAGGGATCGGCGCCGCCCTGACCGAAGGGTTCCTTGCGCAGGGCGCCAATGTCGCCTTCGTGCAGCGGTCCGACGCGACCGTCTTCTGCGACGAGATGGCCGCCCGCCACGGCCGCCGCCCGTTGTTCATCGCCTGCGACATCACCGATGTGGCGGCCCTTCAGGCCGCGATGGCCGAGGCCGCGCGGGAGCATGGGCCGATCACCGTGCTGGTGAACAACGCCGCCAACGACACGCGCCACACACTGGCCGAAACCACGGTCGAGGCCTGGGACAAGGGGCAGGCCATCAACCTTCGCCCGCATTTCTTCACCGCGCAGGCTGCCGCCCCCGGCATGATCGCGGCAGGCGGCGGGGCGATCATCAACTTCTCGTCCATCAGCTACATGATGGGCAACGACGGCTATCCGGGCTATGTGGCGGCCAAGTCGGGCATCACCGGCCTGACGCGCGGGCTTGCGCGCGAGCTTGGGCCGCACCGCATCCGGGTGAATGCGCTGATGCCGGGCTGGGTGTTGACGCAGCGGCAGATGGACCTCTGGGCCACGCCCGAGGGGCTGGCGGCCCACCTCGCGCGGCAGTGCATCCCCGAGCATCTGGTCGAGCGGGACATCGTGGATGCGACGCTGTTCCTGGCCTCGAAGGCCAGCCGGATGATGACCGGGCAGGCGCTGGTGGTGGATGGTGGCGTGGTGGTGAGCGGATGAGTTACGCCGACTGGATCGCGGTGGATTGGGGCACGACGCATCTGCGCGCCTGGGCGATGGCCGACGATGGACGCGTGCTGGCCGCCGCATCCTCGGACGCCGGGATGGGCAGCCTGACGCGCGACGGGTTCGAACCCGCGCTGCTGGCACTTGCGGAAGGCTGGCTTGCCCCCGGGCGCGCGACACTTGCGCTGGCCTGCGGGATGGTGGGCAGCCGGCAGGGCTGGGTCGAGGCGCCCTACCGCCCGGTGCCCTGCGTTCCGCTTGAGCCCGGCGGATTTGCCAGCGCGCCTTGCGGTGACGGTCGGCTGACGGTGCGCGTGATCCCGGGCATCAAGCAGCTTTCGCCCGCCGACGTGATGCGCGGCGAGGAAACCCAGATTGCGGGCTTTCTTGCATCCGAACCCGAGTTCGATGGCGTGCTTTGCCTGCCCGGCACCCACAACAAATGGGTGCGGATCAGCGCGGGCGAGATCGTCAGCTTCCAGACCTTCATGACCGGCGAGATGTTCGCGCTGCTGTCCGAACATTCGGTGCTGCGCCATTCGGTGGGGGGCGAGGGCTGGGATGAACATGCGTTCACACTCGCACTCGATGATTTGCTGTCGCGCCCCGAACGGCTGGCCGCGCGGCTCTTCTCGCTGCGGGCCGAGGCGCTGCTGTCGGGGCTTGCCCCCGCCACGGCGCGGGCGCGGCTGTCGGGGGCGCTGATCGGTGCGGAACTGGCGGCGGCGCGGCCCTACTGGCTTGGCCAGTCGATCGCCGTGATCGGCGCGTCGGGGATCGGCGGGGCCTATGCCGCGGCGCTGGCCCGGCAGGGGGCCGCCCCCCGCGTGGTGGAAGGCGACCGGATCACGCTGGCGGGCCTTGCCGCCGCCCATGCCCTGCTGCAGGAGACCGCCCGATGACGCGCAACCTGATCGCCATCCTCCGCGGAATCACCCCGGACGAGGCCGCGCCGCTGACCGCTGCGCTGATCGAGGCGGGGATCACCCTGATCGAGGTACCGCTGAACTCGCCCGACCCGCTCGACAGCATCGGGCGGATGGTCGCAAGTCACGGTAAAGACGCGCTGATCGGCGCCGGAACCGTCCTGACCGCGGCCGAGGTGGCCGCCGTGGCCGGGGTTGGCGGGCGGCTGGTCGTGTCGCCCAACATGGACCCCGAGGTGATCGCCGTCACCAAGGACCGCGGATTGCAAAGCTGGCCGGGCGTCTTCACGCCCACCGAATGCTTCGCCGCGCTGCGCCACGGCGCGGACGGGCTGAAGATCTTCCCCGCAACGCTGATGGGCCCCGAGGGGCTGAAGGCCATGCGCGCCGTTCTGCCGAAGGCCGCGCAGGTCTATGCCGTGGGCGGCGCCGGGCCCGAGAACTTCGGCCAGTGGATCGCCGCCGGGGCGGACGGCTTCGGGATTGGCACCGCGCTTTACAAGCCGGGCCGCAGCATCGCCGACACCGCCGCCCGCGCCCGCGACATCGTGGCGGCCTATGACGCGGCGCGGGCATGAGTTCGGTCTTCGATCCGACCCTGTGCGAACTGGGCGAAGGTGTGTTCTGGCACCCTGAGCGCGAACAGTTGTTCTGGTTCGACATCCTGAATCGTCGGCTGATGACGCGAGTGGACGGGGCAACGCGGGAATGGCGGTTTCCCGGCATGGTCTCGGCCGCCGGGCGCACCGGGCGCGACGGCTTGCTGATCGCGTCGGAAAGCTGTCTCTGGCACCTTGACCTTGCTTCCGGCGACCGGGCGGTGGTCGCGCCGCTGGAGGGCGACAACCCCGGAACGCGGTCCAATGACGGCCGGGCCGACCGGCAGGGCGGCTTCTGGATCGGCACCATGGGCAAGCGGGCAGAGCGCGAGGCGGGGGCCATCTATCGCTACCATCGCGGCGAGCTGCGGCAGCTTTTCGGCAAGCTGACCATCCCGAACGCGATCTGCTTCAGCCCCGATGGCGGCCATGCGCATTTCGCCGATACCGCACGGGGCAAGGTCTGGCGGGTCGCTCTGGATGCACAGGGCTGGCCGGTGGGCGACCCGGTGCTGTTTCTTGACCCCGGCGCCGAGGGGCTGAACCCCGATGGTGCGGTGATCGATTCCGAAGGAACGTTCTGGAACGCCCAGTGGGGCGCGGGGCGGGTGGCGGCCTACGATCCGCGCGGGCGGTTCCTGCGGGCGATCCGGTTCGGCGCGCCGCACACATCCTGCCCGGCCTTCGGCGGGCCCGATCTGGCCACGCTGTTCTGCACCACGGCCCGGGAGGGCCTTGGCCCCGATGACCTTGCCGCCCATCCGCTGAGCGGCGCGACCTTTTCCGCGCCTGCCGGTGTGCGCGGCCTGCCCGAACCCGAGGTGATCCTGTGAGCCTGAAACGTACCCTTGGCGTCTGCTACTACCCCGAGCACTGGCCCGAGGCGATCTGGGCGGAAGATGCCCGCCGGATGGCCGAAACCGGCATCACCGTCGTGCGCATCGGCGAATTCGCCTGGACCCGGATGGAGCCGCAGCCGGGCCGGTTCGACTGGGCCTGGCTGGACCGCGCCATCGACACGCTGGGGGCCGCCGGGCTGAAGGTGGTGCTGGGAACCCCCACCGCCACGCCGCCCCGCTGGATGGCCGACCGGCATCCCGACATGTTCGCCGTGGACCGCGAGGGGCGTCCGCGCGGCTTCGGATCGCGTCGGCATTACGATTTCAGCCACGCGGGCTACCGCGCCGAATGCGCCCGAATCGTTACCGCCATGGCCGAACGCTATGGCCGCAACCCGCATCTGGGCGCCTGGCAGACGGACAACGAATATGCCTGCCACGACACGGTGCTGAGCTATTCGCCTGCCGCCCATGCCGCCTTCCGTGACTGGCTCGCGCGGAAATACCAGTCGCCGCAGGCGTTGAACCGGGCCTGGGGCAACGTGTTCTGGTCGATGGACTATGACAGCTTCGATCAGGTAGGCCTGCCCAACCTGACGGTGACCGAACCGAACCCGGCGCATGTGATGGATTTCCGCAGGTTTTCCTCGGATCAGGTGGCCAGCTTCAACCGGCTTCAGGTCGACATCATCCGCGCCCGTTCGGCCGCGCCGATCGCCCACAACTACATGGGCCGCGTGACGGATTTCGATCACTTCAAGGTCGGCGCGGACCTCGATATCGCAAGCTGGGACAGCTATCCGCTGGGCTTCCTCTCGGACCGGATCGAGGCGAGCGAGGCGCACAAGGCGCATTTCCTGCGCCAGGGCGACCCCGACAACCAGGCGTTCCACCACGATCTTTATCGTGCCGTGGGGCGGGGGCGCTGGTGGATCATGGAACAGCAGCCGGGCCCGGTGAACTGGGCCCCCTGGAACGCGGACCCGCTGCCCGGCATGGCCCGGCTCTGGGCCTGGGAGGCGTTCGCGCATGGCGCGGAATGCGTCAGCTACTTCCGCTGGCGGCAGGCGCCCTTTGCGCAGGAACAGATGCATGCGGGCCTGTTGCGCCCGGATTCCGCCCCGGCCCCCGCGCTGGGCGAGGCCGCGCAGGTGGCGCGCGAGCTGGCCGCGATGCCCGAGGCCGGAACCTGCGCCGCGCCGGTGGCGCTGGTCTTCGATTACGAAAGCGCCTGGGCCTGGGAAACGCAGCCGCAGGGGCGCGATTTCGATTACTTCCGTCTTGTCACCTCGGTCTATCGCGGGCTGCGCGCGCTGGGGCTGAACGTCGACATCCTGCCGCCCGACACCGGCGACCTGTCGGCCTACAGGATGGTTCTGGTTCCCGGGTTGGCAACGCTTTCGGCGCCGCTTCTGTCGGCGCTGGCGGCCTATCGCGGGCGGGCGCTGGTCGGGCCGCGCACGAACAGCAAGACGGCCGATTTTGCCATCCCCGTGCCGCTGCCGCCGAACCTGCCCGGGCTCGACTGTACCGTGGCGCGGGTGGAAAGCCTGCCGCCGGGGATCGAGGTGTCGTTGCAGGGCGGCGGCGCGATCCGGCACTGGCATGAACGCCTGGAAGGCGCGGCCAGCCCCGCGCTGGTGGCGCAGGACGGGCACGCGGTGGCGTTGAGGGCGGGGCCGATCACCTATGTCGGCGGCTGGCTGGATGACACGGCACTTGGCCACCTGCTGCGCAAGACCTGCGAGGAGGCAGGCGTTGCCGTGACCGACATGCCCCCCGGCCTGCGCCGCCGCGATACCGCCACGCACCGCTTCCTCTTCAACTACAACCCCGCGCCGGTTACGTTCGACGGCATCACCATCCCCGCCGCCGGGGTACACTGGAGCCCGCTTTGACCGCACAGATCCGCCGTTTCGGCACCACCTCGGCCGGTGAGCCGGTCGAGGCCATCCGCCTTCAGGCGGGCGAACTGACCGCTGTGGTCCTGACCCGTGGCGCGGTCCTGCAGGACCTTCGGCTGGCCGGTGTGCCCTACAGCCTGACGCTGGGGTCCGATGTGCCGGCCGCCTATGAGGGGCCGATGGGCTATTGCGGGGCCATCGTCGGGCCGGTGGCCAACCGGATTTCCGGCGCGGCGGCCACGGTCGGCGGGCGGCCCTGCCGGTTCGAGCCGAACGAGCGGGGCAACCTGCTGCATTCCGGCGCCACCGGTCTGCATACCCGGATCTGGACGATCGTTTCTGCCGGGACGGATGACCTGACGCTGGCCTGCGACCTGCCCGACGGGCTGGGCGGCTTTCCCGGCAACCGGCGGATCACGGCGCGGTTCCAGCTTGCGGGGCAGGGCCTGACCCTGACGCTGGAGGCCACGACCGACGCGCCGACGCTGATGAACCTGGCCAACCACAGCTACTGGACGCTGGATGGCCGTGCGGACGTGGCCGGGCACCGGCTGCGCGTGGCGGCAGACCGCTACCTGCCGGTCGATGCGGCACTGATCCCCACGGGCGAGGCGCGCGCGGTTGTCGGCACCTTCGACTTGCGTGGGGGCCGTGTGCTGGATCTGGGCGAAGGGTACGACCACAACTTCTGCCTGACTGACGCGCCGGGGCCGCTGGCCTTCGCGGCCGAACTGACGGGGCGCACGGGCGTGCGGCTGACGCTGGAGACGACCGAGCCCGGCCTTCAGGTCTATGACGGGCGCGGGGTGGATACGGCACCGTTTCCGGGCCATGCGGGCCAGCCCTATGGTGCCCATGCCGGGATCGCGCTGGAGGCGCAGCGCTGGCCCGATGCCCCGGCGCATCCCGGGTTTCCTCCGATCACGCTCGATCCGGGGCAGACCTACCGTCAGGTGACCCGGTTCAGCTTTGCACGGGGCTGAGCGCGCCCGCAGCGCCGCCGCCCGCTAGGCCAGCGCGTCCCAGATCAGCTTGCTGCCGGTCAGCACAAGAACCACATAGGTCAGGCCGAAGAACAGCCTTTCTGGTACCGCATCGTGCGCCCGGATGCCCAGCCAGGCGCCCAGCAGCGCCACCGGCGCCAGCATCACATCGGCCAGGATCGTGTCCCGTGTGGCCAGCCCGAGCCCCAGAAAGGGGATGAACTTCAACGCGTTTACCACCCAGAACACGATGACGTGGGTTGCCTGGAATTCGGTCTTCGTAACGCCCTTCAGAAGCAGGTAGACCGCAGAGGGCGGGCTGCCGGCATTGGCGATAAAGCTGGTGAAGCCGGAGCCGAAGCCTGCCAGCAGCCCGGCACGCGGGCCGACGCCGTGCCCCTCCAGCCGCAGCCACCCCCGGGCGCGGGCGATCTGGAAGGCGACGAACCCGATCGAGATCGCGCCGATCAACAGCTTGAACACCCGCGGATCGGTGAAGCGGTAGATCGCCGCGCCAAGCACCAGCCCGGGCAACGCCCCGATCAGCAAGAGCCGGGCGGCGGTCTTGTCCCACTTGCCCCAATAGGGCCGCAGGGTCGCGACATCCATCATCATCAACAGCGGCAGCATCAGCCCCACCGCATGGCCGGGCGACACGAACAGCGCCAGAATCGGCGTGGCCGCGAAGGCGCCGCCACCGGCAAAACCGCCTTTCGAGATGCCTGCGAACAAGACCGCCGGGATCGCCACGAGAAAGAACGTCAGATCGAATGTCATCGTCGCGCTTTCGCAATCCCAAGGGCTTGGCCGCGGTTTAGCGCAAACATCCCGGCGCCGCCAGAGGCCGGGCGTTCCGCCGCGCCGCGGCGGACTTGCGCGCCGCGCGCAACGGGTCTACGCATCCCGCCGTCATCAACCGATCCGGAGATCACTCATGGCCAGACCCAAGATCGCGCTCATCGGCGCGGGGCAGATCGGCGGCACGCTCGCCCATCTCGCCGCGATCAAGGAACTTGGCGACGTTGTCCTGTTCGACATCGCCGAAGGCACGCCCCAGGGCAAGGCGCTTGATATCGCGCAGTCGGGCCCGATCGAAGGCTTCGACGCCAGCCTGAAGGGCGCGAATTCCTATGCCGATATTGCCGGTGCCGATGTCTGCATCGTCACCGCCGGTGTGCCGCGCAAGCCGGGCATGAGCCGCGACGACCTGCTGGGGATCAACCTGAAGGTGATGAAGGCCGTGGGCGAAGGGCTGAAGGCCCATGCCCCGGACGCGTTCGTGATCTGCATCACCAACCCGCTGGATGCGATGGTCTGGGCGCTGCGCGAATTCTCGGGCCTGCCGCACCACAAGGTGGTGGGCATGGCCGGTGTGCTGGATGCAGGCCGGTTCCGCCACTTCCTCAGCCTGGAATTCAACGTCTCGATGAAGGATGTCACCGCCTTCGTTCTGGGCGGCCATGGCGACACGATGGTGCCGCTGGCACGGTATTCCACGGTTGCGGGCATTCCGCTGCCGGACCTGGTGAAGATGGGCTGGACCACGCAGGAAAAGCTGGACAGCATCATCCAGCGCACCCGCGACGGCGGCGCCGAGATCGTGGGCCTGCTGAAGACCGGCTCGGCCTTCTACGCCCCCGCGGCGTCGGCGATCGAGATGGCGGAAGCCTACCTCAAGGACCAGAAGCGCCTGCTGCCCTGCGCGGCCTATGTCGATGGCGCCTTCGGGCTTGACGGGCTTTACGTCGGCGTGCCGGTGATCCTGGGCGCGGGCGGGGTGGAACGGCTGGTGGAAATCCAGATGGACACGGCCGAACAGGCGATGTTCCAGAAGTCCGTCGACGCCGTGAAGGGCCTTGTGGCCGCCTGCAAGGGCATCGACCCCTCGCTGGCCTGAACCTGACCGCGGCCGGGCCCCCGCGGGGGCCCGGCCTTCCCGCCGGAGACCCCCGTGCGCGGCCATCTTTCCCCCTATTACGCCCCCGGTTTCTACGCCCAGGCGCTGGCCCGCGGGCGGCACCGCGACATCGTGGGCGGGCGGTGGAACGAAACCGGCGAGGCGCAGATGGCGCTGCTGACCGGGCTGGGGTTGCAGCCGCACCATCACCTGCTGGACATCGGCTGCGGGTCGCTGCGGCTGGGCTGCAAGGCGGTGCCGTTCCTTGATCCGGGGCATTACTGGGGCACCGACATGTCGGCTGCGTTGATGCAGCGCGGCTATGAAACCGAGCTGGCCGACAAGACCCGGCTGCCGCCTGCACAACTGATCGAGGATGCGGCCTTCGCGTTTCCCGGCGTGCCGGACCGGATCGACCACGCCATCGCCTTTGCGGTCTTCACGCATCTGCCGCTGTCCTATCTTTCCGGGGCGCTGGGCCGGTTGCGGGCGCGGTTCCCGCGGCTGGAGTCGTTCTGCTTCACCGTCTTTCTCGCCCCCGATGCGGCCACCGCCAGCCGCCCGCTGCGCCAGCGCGATGGGGTTGTCACCCACCCCGACCGGGCGCCCTATCACCTGCTGGCCCGCGACGTGGCTCAGGCTGCCGCCGAGGCGGGGTTTGACCTTGCGCCGCTGCCTGCCGTTCTGCCCCGCGGTCAGGCCGCCTTCGTGGCCCGGCCCCGCTGACGGCGCCGAATCATTCGCGCGAACAGGGCGGATTCGGTTTGTGATCACACTTTTTCGGCGCGTGATCACAAATGTCGCTATTTTCGGGCGAAAGCGCCGGTTCCCGCGAAATTGCGTTTGTGGCGCCTTAATCCTGTGCCATTAGCCTCGCCAAACTCACCAGACGGGACGGTTTCATGAACATCCACGAGTATCAGGCAAAGGCGCTGCTGCGCAGCTATGGCGCCCCGGTGTCCGACGGCCGCGTGGTGCTGCGCGCTGACGAGGCGAAGACGGCGGCCTCGGCGCTGGAAGGCCCCCTGTGGGTGGTGAAGGCGCAGATCCATGCAGGCGGCCGCGGCAAGGGCCACTTCAAGGAGGCCGAGGCCGGCGAAAAGGGCGGTGTGCGGCTTGCGCGCTCGGTCGAGGAAGCCGCCGCGATGGCGCATCAGATGCTGGGCCGCACGCTGGTGACGCATCAGACCGGACCGGCGGGCAAGCAGGTGAACCGCATCTACATCGAAGACGGCAGCGACATCGCCAAGGAATTCTACCTGGCACTGCTGATCGACCGGAAGACCAGCCGGATCAGCGTGGTCTGTTCCACCGAAGGGGGCATGGACATCGAGGAGGTGGCCGCCCACACGCCTGAAAAGATCCTGACCTTCTCGATCGACCCGGCGACGGGCTACCAGGGCTTCCACGGCCGCCGCGTGGCCTTCGCGCTGGGTCTGACCGGCAAGACGGTCGGCAAGTGCGTGGACCTGCTGCAGAAGCTTTACACCATGTTCGTCGAGAAAGACGCCGAGATGGTGGAGATCAACCCCCTGATCCTGATGCCGAACGGCGAGCTGAAGTGCCTGGATGCCAAGGTGGGCTTTGACAACAACGCGCTGTTCCGCCACGCCGACATCCTGGCGCTGCGCGACGAGACCGAGGAAGACCCCAAGGAACTGGCCGCCAGCAAGTTCGACCTGAACTACATCGCGCTGGATGGCGAGATCGGCTGCATGGTGAACGGCGCGGGCCTTGCCATGGCCACGATGGACATCATCAAGCTGTACGGCGCCGAACCCGCCAACTTCCTTGATGTGGGCGGCGGGGCCACGAAGGAGAAGGTGACCGAAGCCTTCAAGATCATCACCTCGGACCCGAACGTGAAGGGGATCCTGGTCAACATCTTCGGCGGCATCATGCGCTGCGACATCATCGCGGAAGGCGTGCTGGCCGCGGTGAAGGAAGTGGGGCTGAAGGTGCCGCTGGTCGTGCGGCTGGAAGGCACCAACGTCGAACTGGGCAAGGAGATCATCAAGACCTCCGGCCTGAACGTGATCGCTGCCGACAACCTCTCGGACGCTGCGCAGAAGATCGTGAAAGCGGTGAAGGGGTAATCACATGGCCATTCTCGTCAACGAAAACACCCGCGTGATCTGCCAGGGCTTCACCGGCAGCCAGGGCACCTTCCATTCAGAACAGGCCATCGCCTACGGCACGAAGATGGTCGGCGGCGTGACCCCCGGCAAGGGCGGCAGTGAACACCTTGGCCTGCCGGTCTTCAACTCGGTCCACGAGGCGAAGGCCGCGACCGAGGCGAACGCATCGGTGATCTACGTGCCCCCGCCCTATGCGGCCGACTCGATCCTCGAGGCCATCGACGCCGAGATGGAGCTGATCGTCTGCATCACCGAAGGCATCCCAGTCCTCGACATGATGAAGGTGAAGCGGGCGCTCTCCACCTCCAAATCCCGGCTGATCGGGCCGAACTGCCCCGGCGTCATCACCCCCGGCGCCTGCAAGATCGGCATCATGCCGGGCCACATCCACCGCCGCGGCTCTGTCGGCGTGGTCAGCCGCTCGGGCACGCTGACCTATGAGGCGGTCAAGCAGACCAGTGACCTCGGCCTTGGTCAATCCACCGCGGTAGGCATCGGCGGCGACCCGATCAAGGGGACCGAGCATCTGGAAGTGCTGGAGATGTTCCTGGCCGACCCGGAAACCCATTCGCTGATCATGATCGGCGAGATCGGCGGCTCGGCCGAGGAAGAGGCCGCGCAGTTCCTGAAGGACGAGGCAAAGCGCGGCCGCGCCAAGCCCTGCGCTGGCTTCATCGCAGGCCGCACCGCCCCGAAGGGCCGCCGGATGGGCCACGCGGGCGCCATCGTCTCGGGCGGCAAGGGCGACGCGGAATCGAAGATCGAGGCGATGCGCTCGGCCGGGATCGTGGTGGCCGACAGCCCCGCGGGCCTCGGCGAAGCGGTGATGAAGGCGATCGGCAAGTAACATTCGCTCGCGCCGGGGATGCCCGGCGCGGGTCTTTCAGGCTCAGGTGACGCCATGACCGACCAATCCCCCAACGACCAGTTCCACGCCTCGTCCTTCCTGCAGGGGGCGAACGCGGATTACATCGACCAGCTTCAGGCGCGCTTCGCCGCCGATCCGGCCAGCGTCGATGCCCAGTGGGCGGAATTCTTCCGCGCGCTTGGCGACAGCGAGCTGGATGCCAAGCGGCAGGCGCAGGGCCCGAGCTGGGCGCGCGCCGACTGGCCGCCCGCGCCCAGCGACGAGCTGACCTCGGCGCTGACCGGGCAGTGGCCCGCCCCGAAAGAGGCGAAGGCCGCGGGCGACAAGATCGTGGCCAAGGCGGCCGAAAAGGGGATCTCGCTGACCGATGCGCAGGTGCAGCGGGCGGTTCTGGATTCGATCCGGGCGTTGATGCTGATCCGCGCCTATCGCATCCGGGGCCATCTGGCGGCCGACCTCGATCCGCTGAAGATCGCGGAAACCGCCGACCACCCCGAGCTTGACCCGAAATCCTACGGCTTCACCGAGGCCGACATGGATCGGCCGATCTTCATCGACAACGTGCTGGGGTTGCAGACCGCCAGCATGCGGCAGATCGTGGATATCGTGAAGCGCACCTACTGCGGCACCTTCGCGCTCCAGTACATGCACATTTCCGACCCCGAACAGGCCAGCTGGCTGAAGGAACGGATCGAAGGCTACGGCAAGGAGATCACCTTCACCCGCGAAGGCCGCCGCGCCATCCTGAACAAGCTTGTCGAGGCCGAGGGCTTTGAAAAGTTCTGCCATGTGAAGTTCATGGGCACCAAGCGTTTCGGCCTGGATGGCGGCGAGGCGCTGATCCCCGCGATGGAACAGATCATCAAGCGGGGCGGCAACCTGGGCGTGAAGGACATCGTGATCGGTATGCCGCACCGCGGCCGCCTGTCGGTGCTGGCCAACGTGCTGATGAAGCCCTATCGCGCCATCTTCAACGAATTCCAGGGCGGCAGCTTCAAGCCCGACGATGTCGATGGTTCGGGCGACGTGAAATATCACCTTGGCGCCTCGTCCGACCGCACGTTCGACGGCAACACCGTGCACCTGTCGCTGACCGCGAACCCCAGCCACCTCGAGGCGGTGAACCCCGTGGTGCTAGGTAAGGTCCGCGCCAAGCAGGATCAGCTGAACGACCCCGACCGCACCAAGGTTCTGCCCGTGCTGCTGCACGGCGATGCGGCCTTTGCCGGGCAGGGGGTCGTGGCGGAATGCTTCGGGCTGTCGGGCCTGAAGGGGCACCGGACCGGCGGGACGATCCACATCATCGTGAACAACCAGATCGGCTTCACCACTGCGCCGTCGTTCAGCCGCTCGTCGCCCTATCCGACCGACATCGCGCTGATGGTGGAAGCGCCGATTTTCCACGTCAACGGCGATGATCCCGAAGCCGTCGTACATGCCGCCAAGGTGGCGACCGAGTACCGCCAGACCTTCCACAAGGACGTGGTGATCGACATCTTCTGCTACCGCCGCTTCGGGCACAACGAGGGGGATGAACCGATGTTCACCAACCCCGCGATGTACACCCGCATCAAGAAGCAGAAGACCACGCTTCAGCTTTACACCGAACGGCTGGTGAAGGACGGCCTGATCCCCGAAGGCGAGATCGAGGACATGAAGGCGGCCTTCCAGGCCAAGCTGAACGAAGAGTTCGAGGCCGGAAAGGACTACAAGCCGAACAAGGCCGACTGGCTTGACGGCCGCTGGGCCGGGCTTGCGCGCGAGGGCGAGGAATATCAGCCCGGCCAGACCGCGATCAGCCCCGAGGTGCTGAAGGAGGTGGGCAACGCCCTGACCCGGGTTCCGGCCGGGTTCGACCTGCACAAGACCGTGGGCCGCCTGCTGGAAGCCAAGTCGCAGATGCTGGACACCGGCAAGGGCTTCGACTGGGCCACGGCCGAGGCGCTGGCCTACGGCAGCCTGCTGACCGAAGGGTTCCCGGTGCGCCTGTCGGGGCAGGACTGCACCCGTGGCACCTTCAGCCAGCGTCATTCCGCCTTCGTCGACCAGACGACCGAGGAACGCCACTACCCGCTGAACCACATCAAGGCCGGGCAGGCACGCTATGAGGTGATCGACTCGATGCTGAGCGAATATGCCGTGCTCGGGTTCGAGTATGGCTATTCGCTGGCGGAACCGAACGCGCTGACCATGTGGGAAGCGCAGTTCGGCGACTTCGCCAACGGCGCGCAGATCATGTTCGACCAGTTCATCTCGTCGGGCGAGTCCAAATGGCTGCGCATGTCGGGCCTTGTCATGCTGCTGCCGCACGGCTTCGAGGGGCAGGGGCCGGAGCACAGCTCGGGCCGCCTGGAACGCTGGTTGCAGCTTTGCGCGCAGGACAACTGGATCGTCGCCAACTGCTCGACCCCGGCGAACTATTTCCACATCCTGCGCCGCCAGATCCACCGCAGCTTCCGCAAGCCTCTGGTGCTGATGACGCCGAAGTCGCTGTTGCGCCATCCGATGTGCATCTCGGACGCCGAGGATTTCACCACCGGCTCGCATTTCCACCGCGTGCTGTGGGATGATGCGGAAAAGGGGCACTCGGACACGAAGCTGGTGGCCGACGCCAGGATCAAGCGCGTGGTGCTGTGCTCGGGCAAGGTCTACTTCGACCTGCTGGCCGAACGCGACAAGCGCGGGATCGACGATGTCTATCTGATGCGCATCGAGCAGTTCTACCCCTTCCCGGCGATGTCGCTGTCGAAGGAACTGGAGCGGTTCAAGGGCGCGGAAATCGTCTGGTGCCAGGAAGAGCCCAAGAACCAGGGCGGCTGGAGCTTCATCGAGCCCAACATCGAATGGGTGCTGAACCGGATCGGCGCGAAACACCAGCGGCCGCGTTACGTCGGGCGCACCGCAACGGCTTCGCCCGCGACCGGCCTGATGAGCCAGCACAAGGCCCAACAGGAGGCGCTGGTGAACGAGGCGCTGACGATCGGAGGATAACGGATGGCAACGGAAGTCCGTGTGCCGACGCTCGGCGAGAGCGTCTCGGAGGCGACTGTGGCCACCTGGTTCAAGAAGGTGGGCGATGCCGTTGCCTTGGACGAGATGCTCTGCGAGCTGGAAACCGACAAGGTCACGGTGGAGGTTCACGCCCCCGCCGCAGGCCGCCTGACGGAAATCGTGGCGCCCGAAGGCGCCACCGTGGGCGTTGCCGCCCTGCTGGCCCAGATCGGCGAAGCGGCGGCCCAGCCCAGTGAACAGCCCAAGACCGCCGCGGCGGCGCCCGGCTCAGGAGAAGCAAGAATGATCGACGTGATGGTGCCCACCCTGGGCGAAAGCGTGACCGAAGCGACCGTGTCGACCTGGTTCAAGAAGGTCGGCGACACGGTCGCGCAGGACGAGATGCTGTGCGAACTGGAAACCGACAAGGTGTCGGTCGAGGTTCCGGCCCCGGCCTCGGGCGTGCTGGTGTCGATCGCGGCGCCGGAAGGCTCCACGGTGGCCGCGCAGGGCAAGCTGGCCGTCATTTCCACCGATGCCGCTGCTGCGGTTGCGGCGCCGTCCGCCGCCCCGGCCCCCGCGGCCGCACCTGCTCCGGCGCCGAAGGCCCGCGACGTGGAAGATGCGCCCTCGGCCAAGAAGGCGATGGCCGATGCCGGGATCGCACGCGAACAGGTGCAGCCTACCGGCCGCGATGGCCGCGTGATGAAGGAAGACGTGGCCCGCGCGCTGGCCGCCGCAGCCCCGGCCCCCGCGGCCGTGGCCGCCGCCCCCGCGGTGCCGCGCGCACCGGTCCCCGCCGATGACGCCGCGCGCGAAGAGCGTGTGAAGATGACGCGCCTGCGCCAGACCATCGCGCGCCGCCTGAAGGATGCGCAGAACACCGCCGCCATGCTGACGACCTACAACGAGGTCGACATGTCGGCGATCATGGACCTGCGCAACGAATACAAGGACGCCTTCGAGAAGAAGCACGGCGTCAAGATGGGCTTCATGTCCTTCTTCGTGAAGGCCTGCTGCCACGCGCTGAAGGAAGTGCCCGAGGTCAACGCCGAAATCGACGGCACCGACGTCGTCTACAAGAACTACGTCCACATGGGTGTGGCGGTGGGCACGCCGTCGGGCCTCGTGGTGCCGGTGGTGCGCGATGCCGACCAGATGGGCTTTGCCCAGATCGAGAAAAAGATCTCTGAACTGGGCGTGCGCGCGCGCGACGGCAAGCTGTCCATGGCCGAGATGCAGGGCGGCAGCTTCACCATCTCGAACGGCGGGGTCTATGGCTCGCTGATGTCCTCGCCGATCCTGAACCCGCCGCAGTCGGGCATCCTGGGCATGCACAAGATCCAGGATCGGCCGGTGGTGGTGAAGGGGCAGATCGTCATCCGCCCGATGATGTATCTGGCGCTCAGCTACGACCACCGCATCGTCGACGGCAAGGGCGCCGTGACCTTCCTCGTCCGGGTCAAGGACGCGCTGGAAGATCCGCGCCGCCTGCTGATGGACCTGTAACGCATGTTCGCCCGCCTGACCGCGAACTGGGTCTATGGCGGCGCGCTGGCGGGGGTTCTGTTCCTCGCGCTCGCGCCGCTTGTGATGCCGGGGCTGACGGTCGGCGGGCGGCTCTGCTACCTCGCGCTGGGCGCCTACATGCTTCATCAGTACGAAGAGCATGACAACGACCGCTTCCGCCGCTTCGTGAACCAGACGGTGGCGCGCGGCCGGGCGGGGCTGAGCCCGGCCGATGTCTTCGTGATCAACATCCCCGGCGTCTGGGGCGTGATCGGCCTGGCGCTGTGGCTGGCGGAACCGGCCGCGCCCGGCTGGGGGCTGATCGCGGCCTGGCTGATCCTGGTGAACACGTTGGCGCATCTTGGGCAGGCGCTGGCGATGCGGCGGGCGAACCCCGGCGTGGTCACGGCAGCGATCCTGTTCCTGCCGCTGGGCGCTGTGATGCTGCGCGACCTCGCCCCGGTCGCCACGCTGTCGCAGCAGGCGGTGTCGCCGGCCCTTGCGCTGGCGATCCATGCGGCCATCATGATGCGGGCAATGCGCCCGATGCGAAAGGCCTGAACCATGTTTTCCAGCGAACTGAACATCCTTGGCCTCTACGGCCTCTTCGTCTGCCTCACGATCGTGGCGCAGTCCTCGGGGGCCATGACCCAGCTTGACATGGGCTACCTGCTGTCTTCGCGCGACGAAAGGCGCACGCTGGAAGGCATGGCCGGTCGGCTGGAGCGCGCGCTGAACAACGCGGTGACGGCGATGGCGCTCTTTGCCCCCGCGGTGCTGATCCTTGCGGTGAAAGAGGCGTTCACCCCGACCTCGCTGATGCTGTGCCAGGCGTTCCTAGTGGCGCGCGTGCTGTACCTGCCCGCCTATGTCTTCGGGCTGACGGGCTTTCGGTCGCTGGTCTGGCTGGTTGGTTTCGCCGCGACCATCGCGCTCTACCTGCTGGCGCTCTGAACCGATGACGCCCGCCAAGCTCCGCCAGTTCGCGCTTGCGTCCGGGGCCACCTCGGTCGGGGCGGCGGCGCTTTTCGTGGGGCTGGTGGCGCTGCCGGGCGCGGGTCTGGGCAAGCT
>JAJZVD010000051.1 GCA_021845805.1 Pseudomonadota bacterium
ATCTTGCACCACGCCGACCTTCCATCCGGCCACGAAATCGTCGGTGGCGTGCTGCAAGGCGCAGCCGCCGCAGGCAGCGTAATGCGGGCAGGGCGCCGCCACCCGTTCGGGCGCTGCCGCCACGATCTTCGGCGCGGCCAGCGTGTCGCCCTGCGCCTCGCCCTCCACCACCTCGCCCGGAAGCGCGCGCGGCACATAGACCGGGCCCGCCGCGATCCCGTCGCCCAGATGGCCCAGCCGCTCGATCGTCACCCTCACTCGGCGGCCTCCTCGGTGCCCAGAAAGCCCCCCGATTGCCGGTTCCAGTAGCGCCAGTACAGCCCCCGCCGCGCCAGAAGCGCGTCATGCGCGCCGTCTTCGACGATCCGGCCCGCATCGAAGACCACGATCCGGTCCATCTCGGCGATGGTGGACAGCCGGTGGGCGATGGCCAGCACCGTCTTGCCCTCCATCACCCGGCCCAGCGCCACCTGGATCTGCGCTTCAACCTCGCTGTCGAGCGCGCTCGTCGCCTCGTCCAGCACCAGGATCGGCGCATCCTTCAGAAAGGCGCGGGCCAGCGCGATCCGCTGCCGCTGACCGCCCGACAGTTTCACCCCCCGCTCGCCCAGATGGGCGTCATAGCCGGTGCGGCCCATGTGATCGACCATGTTCAGGATGAAGTCATGCGCCTCGGCCCGCTTGGCGGCAGCGATCATCTCGTCTTCCGTCGCATCGGGGCGGCCATACAGGATGTTGTCCCGCGCCGAGCGGTTGAACATCGCGGTTTCCTGCGTGACCATCGCGATCTGCCGCCGCAGGCTTTCCTGCGTGACATCGCGCACATCGTGACCGTCGACCAGAACACGGCCCGTTTCGGCGTCATAGAGCCGCAACAGCAGCGCGACCAGCGTCGATTTCCCCGCCCCCGACGCGCCGACGATCCCCAGCTTCTCGCCCGGCCGCACCGTCAGGTTCACCTCTGCAATCCCGCCCGATCGGCGGCCATAGGCAAAGCCCAGCGCCTCGAACGTCAGCGCGCCCTTGACCCGGCCCAGCACCACGGCATCCGGCTTGTCGGTCAGGGTATGCGGCGGGGTCAGGGTGTTCATGCCGTCTTCCACCTCGCCCACGCTGCCGTAGATCCCCATCAGCGACATGCTGACCCAGCCGGTCATCTGCGCGATGCGGATCGCGATGGCGCCCGAGGCGGCGATATCGCCCGCGGTTGCGCGACCCTGCGACCACAGCACGATCGCACCGCCCACCAGAAGCACCGGCAGAAGGCCCGCAAGGACCATCAGCGATGACCGGAACCACGTCGAGGTCACGCCAAAATCCAGCGCCCGTTCGCGATAGCCCATCATCGCCGACAGCGCCGAACGGTCCTCGAAGGCGGCATGGGCGAACAGCTTCACCGTCTTGATGTTGGTGATCGTGTCGACCACCTGCCCCGTCACCATCGCCCGGGCCGAGGCGCGCGCCGCCGATTTGCCCCGCACCCGGGGCACGAACCAGCGGATCAGCGCCAGATAGGCCACCAGCCAGAGGCTGAGCGCCACCGCCACCCGCCAGTCCACCGCCAGCAGGAACGCGGCCGAACTGACCAGCGACGCCAGCGCAAAGGCCACCACGTTGACCGTTTCGGTCGCCACATCAGTCGCCGCCCGCGCGGTCTGCATCTGCTTTTGCGCGATCCGGCCGGCAAAGTCGTTGTCGAAGAAGGTCACCGCCTGCCCCATGGTGAAACGGTGCAGCCGCGACAGCACCAGGGGCAGCAGGTTCGGCCCCAGCGTGATCGCCACGGTCGCGGTCGACAGGCCGAAGATCAGCGGGCGCACGACGATGTAAAAGACCACGAAGGCGGCATAGAGCGGCCAGTGCTGCCACAGCGCAGCGGGCGCCGACGTCACGCTGGTCGTGTCGATGACCCGGCCCAGCAGCATGGCCGAGATGACCTCCAGCGTCCCGGCGGCACCGGACAGCAGGGCCGACCACAGAAGCGCGGGCCAGGCCCCGCCGAAGCACCAGACAAAGAACCGGCCCAGCGTGCGCGGCGGTTCTGTCTCGGCAGGGCGGAACGGGTCGATCCAGCTTCCCAGCGTCATCCCACGGTCTCCTCTGCCAGATCATCGCCGATGAACCCGCCCGACTGCCGGTTCCACAGCCGCGCATAAATCCCGCCGCGCGCCAGCAGCGCGGCATGGGTGCCATCCTCGACGATGCGGCCATCATCCAGCACCACGATCCGGTCCATCCGGGCGATGGTCGAAAGGCGGTGCGCGATGGCGATCACCGTCTTGCCGGCCATCAGCCCGTACAGCGTGTCCTGGATCGCCGCCTCGACCTCGCTGTCCAGCGCGCTTGTCGCCTCGTCCAGCACAAGGATCGGCGCATCCTTCAGGATCACCCGCGCCAGCGCGATCCGCTGCCGCTGCCCGCCCGACAGCTTCACCCCCCGCTCGCCCACCCGCGCGTCATAGCCGCGGCGGCCGTCGCTGTCCTCCAGCGTCTCGATGAAGACATCGGCGGCGGCGCGGGCGGCGGCCTGCCGAACCTCGGCCTCGGTCGCGTCGGGGCGGCCATAAAGGATATTCTCGCGCACCGAGCGATGCAGAAGCGAGCTGTCCTGCTGCACCATCCCGATTTCGCGGCGCAGGCTTTCCTGGGTGACGGCGCAGATGTCCTGCCCGTCGATCAGGATCTGCCCGCCCTCCATGTCGTAAAACCGCAAAAGCAGCTTGACGAGGGTCGATTTTCCGGCGCCCGAACGGCCGATCAGCCCGATCTTTTCGCCCGGCCGCAGCGTCAGCGACACGCGGTCAAGCCCGCCCGATCCGCGGCCGTAATGGTGGCTGACCTCGCGGAATTCGATCCGCCCTTCGGTCAGGCGCAGCGCGGGCGCACCCGGCGCATCGGCCAGCGTCACGGGCTGGGCGATGGTTTCCATCCCCTCGGCCACGACCCCCAGCGCCTGCACCAGCGCGGTGGTGGCCCACATGATCCAGTAGGTCAGGTTGTTCAGCCGCAGCACCAGCGCCGTTGCCGCCGCCACCGCGCCCACGCTGGCCTGGCCCCCCAGCCACAGCGACAGCGCCCAGCCGGTGACCGAAACGATCAGCGCCCCGTTCAGCACGGTCAGCATGATGTCCATCCGGGTCACCACCCGCATTTCCACCTGAAACTTTTCCCGCGCAGTCTCGATCGCCTCTTTCGCATAGGCGATCTCGCGGTCGTGGTGGGCGAAGAGCTTGACCGAATGGATGTTGGTATAGGCATCCACCACCCGCCCGATCACCGCCGAGCGCGCATCGGATGCGGCCTTCGACGCCGGGCCCGCGCGGTGCAGCGTCCAGCGGATCAACAGCCCGTAAAGCACCAGCCAGACCAGCAGCGGCAAGACCAGCCGCGCATCCGCCGCCATCAGCACCGCGCCCGACCCGATCAGCGTCGTGGTGGCAAAGGTCACCGCGTCGAAGGTCTGGAACACCGCATCGCCGGCGGCGGGCGGTGTCTGCATGATCCGGTTGGCGATCCGCCCGGCAAAGTCGCTCTCGAACCAGCCGACAGACTGGCGCAACACATGCCGATGCGCCCGCCAGCGGATCAGAGTGCCGAAGTTGGGCAGGATCGTGTTGTGCAGCAGCGTGGTATTCGCCGCCGCGATGCAGGGCCGCACCAGCAGCACCGCCGCCCCCGCCAGCAGGAATTCGCGGCCATGCGCCGCCCAGACCTCGGCCGGCGACCCGTGTGAGAGCAGATCGACAAGCCGCCCGACATACCAGATCAGCGTGACCTCGATCACCGCGACAAGCGAGGACATCAGCGCCGTCAGCGCAAAGACCCTGCGGAACGGACGCACATAGGCAGCCAGGAACTGCCAGAGCCGACGCGGCGGCGCGTCGGTTTCCGGATAGGCGATGTAGGGGTCGACGAGGGTCTCGAAAAACCGAAGCACACGGGGCCTCTTCGCGCGTTACCCCGGGGATATAGCCCCGATCACGGCGAAGGGAAACCGCCGCCGCCCCCGCCCAGCAGCTCTGCGCCGGTCAGCCGGAAGCCCGAGGCGATCCAGCGCGCCTCCAGCTCTGCCAGACGGGCGCCCAGCGCGGGGCCGCTCAGCCCCGGCATCAGGTCGGCGGCCCGCAGCGGAAACCGGGCGGCGGCGCCGGTGGCAACCGCGGCCTGCCAGCCATCGGGCAGGGGCGCGCCGGTCAGCGCGGCGCGGGCCAGCACGATGTCGGCGGCCAGCCCGTCCTTGTGCCGGTAGCCCAGATCCGCGGGCGGGCGCAGGCTGCCGATCTCGTCGCGGATCAGCGCGACCATGCGGCTTTCGTCGCGCGACAGCCGCAGCGCCTCGGTCAGCCCGCTACCGCCCAGAACGGCAAGCCGCCGCATCCAGCACGGCGGCCGCCCGGCCTCCAGATGCACCAGAACCGGCAGCGCCGCCGCATCGGCGCCCGGCAAGACCTGCGCCAGCACCCCGCATTGCGCCATCGCGGCGACTGCGGGCGCCGGGTCGGGCGCCTGCAGAAGCTTGCGCATCTCGGCGCCGACCCGTTCGCGCGACAACTGCGCCAGACCGCCGACATGGGTGGCACAGGCGGCCAGCCCCTCGGCGTCCATCCCGCCCGCGGGGTCGGCGTACCAGGCATGGAAGCGGAAGAAGCGCAGGATGCGCAGGTAATCCTCTTCGATCCGGGCGGCGGCGTCGCCCACGAAGCGCAGGCGGCGCGCCATCAGATCCGGCAGGCCGACCAGCGGGTCGACCACCTCGCCTTCGGGGGTGGCGTAAAGCGCGTTCATGGTGAAATCGCGCCGCGCCGCGTCTTCCGCCACATCGGTGGAAAACCGCACCGTGGCGTGGCGGCCAAAGGTTTCCACATCCCGCCGGAACGTGGTCACCTCATGCGCGACATGGCCCGCGACCACCGTTACCGTGCCATGCGCAAGCCCCGTGGGAACCGCCTTCAAACCGGCCTTTTCCGCCAGAACAGAGACTGTTTCAGGCCGCGCGTCGGTGGCGATGTCGACATCGGCGACCGGAAAGCCCAGCAGCGCGTTGCGCACGCAGCCGCCCACCAGCAAGGCCCGGTGGCCCGCGCCCGTCAGCATCGCGCAGACCGCCTGCGTTTCGGGTCGTGTCAGCCAGTCGCCCCCCACCTTCATCCCGCCGCCCTCCGCGCCAGGCCGTAAAGGATGCGCGCGGTGGCGCCCCAGATGTAATAGGGCCCCCAGGGCACGGTGTAATAGGCCCGCCAGGTGCCACGCCACATCCGCCGTTCCACCCGGAAGCGGTCCGGGTCAAGCAGGTGCGACAGGGGCACCCGGAACACCTCGGCCACCTCGTCCTGCTGCAGGCGGGGGGTGAAATCGACGTGGATCAGCCCCAGCACCGGCGTCACCAGGAAATTGGTCACCGTTTCATGGGAAGGCAGCCGCCCCCGTAGTTCGACCCCCGCGGGAGAAAGCCCGATTTCCTCTTCGGCCTCGCGCAGAGCCGCGGCCTCGATGCTGGCATCGCCCGCGTCCACCTTGCCGCCGGGAAAGGCCACCTGCCCCGGATGATGTTGCAGGCGCGACGACCGCTTGGTCAGCACCACCGCCCCCTCGCCCGCCGTCAGCACCGGCACCAGCACCGCCGCCGGGCGCAGAACACGGCCAGGCGGCGGCTGGAAGCCGGGGTTCAGGTCGAAATCCGACGAGGCCGCCCCCGGCCCGTCCAGCGCGGTCAACAGGCGGGCAAGCGCCTCACCCGGCAAGGTCCGCCCCCTCGTCCGCCTCGCGGCCCAGCGTCGCCGGGTCGAACTCGTAATGGGCGCCGCAGAACTGGCAATCGGCGGTCAGCACGCCGTCGGGCGTGGTCATCGTGGCGATTTCGCGCGCCGAATAGATCGACAGGCTCTGCCGCACCTTCTCGGCCGAGCAGGAACAGCCGAAGACCACCGGCTGCGGGTCGAACACCCGCGGCCCCTCTTCGTGGTAAAGCCGCACCAGAAGGTCGGTGGGCTGCACCGAGGGGCCGATCAGCTCCAGCTCCTCCACCGTTTCCAGGAGCAGGTTGGCGCGGCGCCAGTTTTCCTCGTCGGCCCCGTCCAGCACGTCGGCGGCCTGCAACAGCCCGCCTTCGCCCGTGCCGCCATCGCCCTTGGCGAAGGGCGAGGCCTTGGGCATGTGCTGCAACATCAGCCCGCCGCCCCGCCAATGCGGCCCTTCGCCCGGCAGGATCGACTGACCGAAGCGCAGGAAGAAGCGCGTGGGCAACTGTTCCGACTGCGCGAAATACGTTTCCGCACAGGCCGCCAGCGACCCGCCGGTGATCGGCGTGATCCCCTGATAGGGCACCATCCCCTGCCCCTGGTCGATGACGATGGCGAAATACCCCTCGCCCAGCAGGTCATAGGGGTTGGCGACCTGGTGCAGGTCGTCCGCCTCGAAGGCGGCATAGGCGCGGATGCGGGCCGGGGTGCCATCGCCTGCCGGGGCGTAATAGTCGGTGGCGATCATCTTTACCGCCCCCGCCCCGCGGATCTGCAACGACAGCCGCCAGCGCAGCTTCATGGTCTGGCCGATCAGGGCGGTCAGCAGCGCGGCCTCGGCCACCAGCGCCGAAATCGGCGCCGGATAGTCGTGCTGGCGCAGCATCCGGTCCAACGCGCCATCAAGCCGCGCGACACGGCCGCGGATGTCGGCGTGGTCAAGCTGGAACGGCAGGACGGTATCGTCCCAGGCGATTCGTGATCCGAGAGTCATGGGGTTTCCTTGGGCTGCCGGAGTTGGCATACCGCCGGAATATAGGCTCGGCAACCGCGGGACCAAGAGACGCCATGATCAGACGATTCGGTGAACCGCTGGAATCCGGCCGCCGCTACACCCGCCGGCCGGGCGTCTATGCGATCCTGCGGGACGGTCCCGCGGTGCTGATGACGCATCAATCCAGCCCGATCCCCGAGTTCCAGTTGCCCGGCGGCGGCATCGACCGCGCCGAACAGCCGGTGCAGGCGCTGCACCGCGAGGTGATCGAGGAAACCGGCTGGCGCATCGCGGTGGAAAGGCGGCTGGGCGCGTTCCGGCGCTTCACCTACATGCCCGAATACGATCTCTGGGCGGAAAAGCTGTGCACCATCTACCTTGCCCGCCCGATCCTGCGGCTTGGCCCGCCGACCGAGGCCGGGCACAGCGCGGTGTGGATGCCGCTGCAGGCCGCGGCGCGGGCCGCCGGCAATGCGGGCGACCGGGCCTTCCTGCAGATGCTGCTTTAGCGCGGCGCGCGTTCGAAGAGCACGGCGGACACATCGTCGCGAAAGCCCTGCGCACCCGAATGCGCGTGCAACCCCGCAACAAGGCCATCCAGAAACACCAGCCCCCCCGCGGCGCGGCGTTCGGCCATCAGCCGGGCCATGCCGCCTTCGCCCAGTTCGGCGCCGCGGGCGTCGGCACATTCGGTGAACCCGTCCGACATGATCAGCAGCCTGTCCCCCGGCGCCAGCGTCAGCGTCACCCGGTCGTAGCTGGCGCCCGAGATCAGGCCGACGGGCAGGCCGCCTGCGCCCAGAAACTCGACCGATCCGCCCGCCCGCAGCACCACGGGATGCGGATGGCCCGCCTGAACCAGCGCGACCTTCCCGGTATCCAGATCGACATCGGCATAAAGCAGGGTCAGGTATTGCTCGCTGTGCAGGTCATCCAGCAGCAGCCGGTTCAGCGCCTCGGCCACCGCTTCGGGCGGGCGGGCATCGCGGCTGCCATCGGGCGCGCTGATCAGGGCGATGTTCTGATCCGGCGCGTCGGCCGACAGCACCCCTGCAAGCCGCGCGGTCATGATCGCCGAGGTCACGCCATGGCCCGACACGTCGATCCCGAACAACCCCACCCGCCGCGGCGAGATCGGGAAGAACCCGACCAGATCGCCGCCCACCGGCCCGCTGGGTTCCAGCAGCAGCGACACCCGGGCCGAGCCGAAATCGTGATACCGTTCGCGCACCAGCGATTGCTGCAGCTTGCGGGCCTCGATCAGGTCGCGGTCGAGCGCGTCGTAAAGCTTGCGCAATTCCTGCAGGGTCGCGCCCAGCAGCCGGTTCTTTTCCGTCAGCTCGCGTTCCATCCGCAGGATTCGTTCGCCCGCGGTGATGCGGGCGTAAAGCTCGTCGGTGTTGACGGGCTTGGCCAGAAAATCGTCGGCCCCGGCATCGAGGCCCAGCGCCACCTCGCCCTTGTCGGACAGCGAGGTGAGAAGGATGAAGTATCCGTAGGTCTCGCGCGGCAGCGACCGGAAGGCGGCGCAGAAATCCAGCCCCGACATGCCGGGCATCATCCAGTCGCTCAGCACGATGTCGAACCGGTGTTCCAGGCAAAGCTCCATCGCCTCTTCACCCGATCCGGCCTCGCGCACGTGATAGCCGCGGCGCATCAGCGACGCGGTCAGGATCTTGCGCTGCGCCCGGCTGTCATCGACGACCAGCACATTGCGCGGCGCCACCGGCGGCCGTGTCAGCATCGGATCGAAGTCGGTCTTCGGCATCTGTTGCGTGTCCACCCCGTTCCCTCGGCGCGCGCAGCTTTGGACGCTCGCCCTTAAGCGAGAGTGAACGCTAAAATTGCAGCCATTCCGCGCGCCACGGATTACCGGGGATTAAGCGTGATCGCGCAATCTGCCCCCCGGGTGCGGGTGTTCAGGCAGACGGGGTGTGTGATGATCGACTGGGAACGGGTTGACGGCCTGCGGGCCGAAATCGGCGATGCGGATTTCGGTGAAGTGGTGGATCTGTTTCTTGAAGAGGTGGATGAGACCGTGGCGCGGATGACGCGCGGCGGGGCGGGGGCGGCGGATCTGCACTTTCTGAAGGGCTGCGCGCTCAACCTCGGCTTTGCCGACCTCGCCCAGCGATGCCTGTTGGCCGAGCGGCACGCCGCCGCGGGCGATCCGGTCGACGCGGCCGAGATCGGCGATGCCTATCGCGCCGCGCGCAGCGTCTTTCTGGCCAAGCTGGGGCTCAGCGGCGGGCGCGCCGCCTAGATCAGGAATTCGGCCAGCGTCTCGTCGCCGGTGATGTCGCGATAGGCAAAGCCCGCCGCATCCAGGCGGCCGAAAAGCCGGGCAAAGTTTTCGGCCTGGGCCGTCTCGATCCCGATCAGCACGGTCCCGAAGTTGCGCGCCGATTTCTTCAGATACTCGAAGCGGGCGATGTCATCCTCGGGGCCCAGCATCTCGAGGAAATCGCGCAGCGCGCCGGGCCGCTGGGGCAGGCGCAGGATGAAGTATTTCTTCACCCCCGAATACCGCTGCGCGCGCTCTTTCACCTCGGGCAGCCGTTCGAAATCGAAGTTGCCGCCCGAGGTGACGCAGACCACCGTCTTGCCCGCCAGCGCCGCCCCCAGCACCGGCAGCACATCGACCGACAGCGCGCCGGCGGGTTCCAGAACGATGCCTTCGACGTTCAGCATCTCCAGCATGGTCACGCAGATGCGGTCTTCGGGCGCCAGCAGCACGCCGGCCGGGTTGATCCCGCGCAATCCTTCGAACGGGCGGGCGCCGATCCGGGCCACCGCCGCCCCATCGACGAAACTGTTCACCCGCGGCAGCGTCACCGGCGCCCCCGCGGCCAGCGCCGCGGTGAGGCTCGCGCCGCCCTCGGGCTCGACATAGACGATCCGCGTCCGGGGGGCGCGGGCTGCCAGATAGGCCGTGACCCCGGCCGACAGCCCGCCGCCACCCACCGGCAGGATCACCAGATCCGGCGCACGGCCCAGTTGTTCCAGCATCTCGACAGCGACCGAGGCCTGCCCCTCGATCACATCGGGGTCATCGAAGGGCGACAGGAACGTGCCCCCTACCTCGGTGCAGAAGGCCTGCGCGGCGGCCAGCGACTGGTCGAAATAGTCGCCCGTCAGCCGCACGGTGACGAAATCGCTGCCGAACATCCGGGTCTTGTCGATCTTCTGCTGTGGGGTCGTCACCGGCATGAAGATCGTGCCGCGCACGCCGAAATGGCGGCAGGCAAAGGCCACGCCCTGCGCATGGTTCCCCGCGCTGGCGCAGACGAACTGGTCCTGCGCCGGATCGCGGGCCAGCACCTTGCGCATCGCATTGACCGCGCCGCGGATCTTGTAGCTGCGTACCGGGCTCAGATCCTCGCGTTTCAGCAGGATCTCGGCGCCCCAGCGCGCCGACAGGTGGTCGTTGCGCTGAAGCGGCGTGGGGTGGAACAGCGCGCGCAGCGCGGCGGTGGCGGCCTCTGCGGCCTCGGTGAACGCGGTCATGGCCAAGCCTTCGCCCGGCTCTGCGCCAAAGGCAAGCGGTCAGACCAGCGCACGGCGTTCGACGAAAAGGCCGTAAAGCGTGGTCAGGATGCTGAGGAACAGAAGCGTCAGCCCCAGTTGTACCGCGACCTGCCAGGCGATCGCCAGCAGCACCAGGCCAAGATGCATCAGCAGCACCCCCGGCAGCATCACGACCACCGCCGCCACCACCGACAGGATCGACAGCATCAGGAACGTGCCCGCCTGCCCCCGCGTCGCATCCCATGCCATCCGCAAGGACGCGGGCTTGCCCACCGCCGCGGCAGGCAGCAGCAGCGAGAGCCGCTGAAGCAGGACGGAAATGCCCAGCGCCACAACCAGCCCCAGCACCACGCCGATGCCGATCCCCGGGCCACGGCCCGCCCCCAGCAACCCGCCCAGCAGCGAAGCCGCCACCGCCGTCAGCACGAACAGGCCTGCCGTGATCACCCCGATCAGCAGCATCCGCGCGATGTAGGCTTGCAGCCGGTCGGAGTGCAGCGGCGGCAGAACGCCGTCGGGCCGTTCGTTCAGCAGCACGAAGCGATGCCAGGCCACCGCGATCCATGCCCCGATCACCGCCTGCAGGATCACAAGCAGCAGCCCCCCGGCCAGTTCGCCGGGGCCCGGCGGCCCGGCCATGTGGGCGGCATCCCGCGCAAGGCTGGACCGCAGCAGGAACGACACCGCGAAGAGCACAAGGGTTGGCACCGCGGAAATCCGCAAGGCGGCCTCCCAGTTGCCAGTCACCTGCCGCACCGAATGGCGGAAAATCCGTACTGCCAGCATCTGCACCTCCGCCTTGCCTGCCGCTGCAGTGAACGCAGGCGGCACCGGGCTGTCAACGGCATGGGCAGGGCCGCGCTTGCCCTCCTGCGCAAATCGCGCTAAGCGCGCGCAGTTTCCTTGCAGATACTGGAGGTCGCGATGTCTGCGCCGAAGAAAGTGGTGCTTGCCTATTCCGGGGGGCTGGACACCTCGATCATCCTGAAATGGCTGCAGACCGAATACGGCTGCGAGGTCGTGACCTTCACCGCCGATCTGGGCCAGGGCGAAGAACTGGAACCGGCGCGGCAGAAGGCGCTGCTGATGGGGATCAAGCAGGAGAACATCCACATCGTCGACGTGCGCGAGGAATTCGTGCGCGACTTCGTTTTCCCGATGTTCCGGGCGAACGCGCTTTACGAAGGCCAGTACCTGCTTGGCACCTCGATCGCGCGGCCGCTGATCGCGCAGCATCTGGTGCGCATCGCGCAGGCCAGCGGCGCCGATGCGGTGGCGCATGGCGCGACGGGCAAGGGCAACGACCAGGTGCGGTTCGAACTGTCGGCGGCGGCGCTGGACCCGGCGATCCGCGTCATCGCGCCCTGGCGGCTCTGGGATCTGACAAGTCGCACCCGGCTGCTGGAATTCGCCGAGGCGAACCAGATCCCGATCGCCAAGAACAAGCGAGGCGAGGCGCCTTTCTCGGTCGACGCGAACCTGCTGCACACCTCGTCCGAAGGCCGCGTGCTGGAAAACCCGGCCGACGAGGCGCCGGACTACGTCTGCCAGCGCGTGGTGCCGGTGGAACAGGCCCCCGACACGCCCGAGATGGTCGAGATCACCTTCAAGCGCGGTGACGCCGTGGCCATCAACGGCGAGGCGCTGAGCCCCGCGACCCTGCTGACCCGGCTGAACGAACTGGGCGCCAAGCACGGCATCGGTGTGCTGGACATGGTGGAAAACCGATTTGTCGGCATGAAGTCGCGCGGGGTCTACGAAACCCCCGGCGGCACCATCCTGCTGGAGGCCCACCGCGGGATCGAGCAGATCACGCTGGACAGCGGCGCAGGCCACCTGAAGGATTCGATCATGCCGCGCTATGCGGAACTGATCTACAACGGCTTCTGGTTCAGCCCGGAACGCGAGATGCTGCAGGCGCTGATCGACAAGAGCCAGGAGCATGTGACCGGAACGGTGCGCGTGAAGCTGTACAAGGGTCTGGCCCGCACGGTCGCGCGCTGGTCGGATCATTCGCTCTATTCCGAAAAGCATGTGACCTTCGAGGAAGACGCCGGCGCCTATGACCAGAAGGACGCCGAGGGCTTCATCCGCCTCAATGCCCTGCGCCTGCGCCTGATCGCGGCGCGGAACGCGCGGGTGGGCTAAGCGCCGCCGGACCGGCCCGCCTCAGGCAGGCCGGTCCGCCATCTGCCGCACCGCCTGCACCACGGCGGCCAGGTCTTCGGCGGGCAGACGGTCGTAATCGTGGTCCGACCGGACCGGCAGGACCGTGATCGCGGGGGCAAGATCATAGCGCCGCGCGGCCTCGGCGGTGCCATAGGCATCCGCGTCTCCCTGCACGATCAGCATCGGATGGCGCACCCGGGCAAGCGGCCGGGTGCGATAGGCTTCGTCTGCCCGGCCGGGATGGCGGAACGGATAGCCCAGGCAGACATGGCCGCGGACATGGGGCAGCCCCTCGGCCATCGCCCCAGCCACACCGCCCGCGGAATGGCTGACCAGGATCAGCGGCCGCGCACCCTGCGCCCGCAGGAACCGCCGCAACTGAACGGCAGGCGGACGGTTGCGGAAGGGTCGCGTCAGCAGGTGGTCCAGCCGCCAGGGGTGGCCGACAAGCAGCGCCGCCCTGAAGGCCAGCCGCAGCGCCACCTTGGCGGGCGCCCGCGCGGTGGCGATGTCGGGCACCAGCGGCACCAGAAACCGGCTCTGTTCCTGCCGGAACCAGCGTGAGGTCCGCTGCCGCCGGGTTTCAAAGACCAGCGCCGGCATCCCCTGCCCGGCCAGCTCTGCCACCACCAGATCAAGCAGGGGCGACCGCGTTCCATTGCTGCGCCCGACGATCACCACGGCGGGCAGCGCGGCCTTGGCTTGCGGCGGGATCCGGCGGTTCACATGGCGCGGATCTGTGGCATGCCCCGCCGCGCCGGTCGCGTGGCGGGTTGAAACCACGGCCATGTCAGCCCTGTCGGGTCAGGAACGCCTCGACCTCGGCCCGGGTCGGCATCGCGTCGGCCGCACCCGGCCGGGTCACCTGAAGTGCCGCGGCGCCCGCGGCATAGCGCATGGCCGCGGCCCGGTCCTCGCCCCGGTCCAGCGCCGCCGCAAGCGAGCCGATGAAGCAATCGCCCGCCCCGGTCGTATCGACCGGCGTCACCCGGAACGACGGCTGGACCACGGTGCCCGCGGGCGCGATCCACTCTGCCCCGCGCGCGCCCTTGGTCACGATCACCCCATCCACCGGCAGCGCATCCAGCGGCTGCCCAAGCGCCGCGACCAGGGCGGCCGCCTCGCCCTCGTTCATCACCAGAAGCGTCACATGGGCCAGCACCGCGCGCACCGCATCGACATCGAAGGGCGCCGCCGAATAGATCACCCGCAGCCCACGCGCGCGGGCCATCCGGGCGGCCTCTGGCTGGAGATTGGTTTCGTTCTGCAACAGGATCGTATCGCCCGGCGCCATCTGCGCCACCGCGGCGCCCACCTGCGCCTCGGTCAGCGCGGCATTGGCCCCAGCATGGATGACAATGGCATTTTCCGCTGCCGGATCGACGTTGATGATGGCATGGCCGGTGGCCGCCGACACCTCGGCCACATGCGCCAGATCGACGCCAAAGCCGCCAAGCTTGCGCAGCGCCCAGCCCCCCTCGGTCCCGACGGCACCGACCATGTGCACCCGCGCCCCCGCCCGTGCCGCGGCGACGGATTGATTGGCGCCCTTGCCGCCCAGCCCGGTAGCATAGCTGTCCGCCGCCAGCGTTTCCCCCGGCCGCGGCAGATGCGGCACCCGGTAGACGTGGTCGATGTTGATCGAGCCGATGTTCCAGATGGCCATCGCTGACTCCCCTTTTCATCCGGTGTAGCCCGCCGACCTACCGCGCCGCAACGGGGCTTTCCCAGGCCCCGGCGCTTCGCTACGGTCGCCCGCGGCCGCGGAGGAGACATGAGCGAACAGGACCCACCCGTCACGCCGATGATGGCGCAGTATCTGGAGACCAAGGCGCAGTATCCCGATGCGCTTCTGTTCTACCGGATGGGCGATTTCTACGAGATGTTCTTCGACGACGCCGTGGCTGCGGCCGAGGCACTGGACATCGCGCTGACCAAACGCGGCAAGCATCTGGGCGAGGACATCCAGATGTGCGGCGTGCCGGTCCATGCCGCCGAAGGCTATCTGCTGACGCTGATCCGCAAGGGGTTCCGCGTGGCCATCGCCGAGCAGATGGAAGACCCTGCAGAGGCCAGGAAGCGCGGGTCGAAATCCGTCGTCCGGCGCGAGGTGGTGCGGCTGGTCACACCGGGCACCCTGACCGAGGAAAGCCTGCTGGAGGCGCGGCGCCACAACTACCTGGTGGCCTTCGCCGAGGTACGCGACGAAGCCGCGCTGGCCTGGACAGACATGTCCACCGGCGAACTGGTGGTGGCCCCCTGCCCGCTGGTGCGGCTGGGCCCCGAACTGGCCCGGCTGGCCCCGCGCGAAGTGCTGGTGAACGAGGCGCGCGAGGCCGATCTGGTTGGAATAGTGTCTGATTCCGGCGCCGCCCTGACCGCGATGGCGCGGGCGAGCTTTGACAGCCTGGGCGCCGACAAGCGGCTTTGCGCGCTGTGGGGCGTGGCCAGCCTCGACGCCTTCGGCGGCTTCGGCAGGGCCGAGGTAGCCGCCCTTGGCGCGCTGGTCGCCTATCTGGAACTGACCCAGCGCGGCAAGCTGCCGCTGCTGCGCCCACCTGTACGCGAGCCGATGCAGGGCCGGGTGCAGATCGACGCGGCGACCCGGCGCAACCTCGAGATTTCGGCGGCACTGACGGGCGGGCGCGAAGGCTCGCTGCTGGCCGCGGTGGACCGGACGGTGACGGCCGCGGGCGCGCGGCTGCTGGAACGGCGGCTGTCGGGCCCGTCGCGCGATCTGGCCGAAATCCACCGGCGACTTGCGGCGGTGCGCTTCCTGCTGGACGAGCGCCCGCTTGCCGCCGCGCTGCGCGACGATCTGCGCCGCGTGCCCGACATCGACCGGGCGCTGACGCGCCTGTCGCTGGACCGGGGCGGGCCGCGCGATCTGGCCGCGATCCGCAACGGGCTGACCCAGGCGGGGCGGATCGCGGAACGGCTGGCGGGCGCCGCGCCCCCCGAGACGGTGGCCGCCGCGGCCGATGCGCTGACCGGCCACGCGGCGCTTCTCGATCTGCTGGATGCCGCGCTGGTCGCCGAACCGCCGCTGCTGGCGCGCGATGGCGGCTTCATCGCGCCCGGATACGACGCCGAACTGGACGAAACGCGGGCCCTGCGCGACGAAGGGCGCGGGGTGATCGCGCGCATGCAGGCCGATTACATCGCGCAGACCGGGATCGGCAGCCTGAAAATCAAGCACAACAACGTGCTGGGCTATTTCATCGAGACCACCGCGACCCATGCCGAGCGGATGCTGTCGCCCCCGCTGTCGGAAACCTTCATCCACCGCCAGACCACCGCGAACCAGGTCCGCTTCACCACCCTGCCGCTGAGCGAGATGGAAACCCGCATCCTGAACGCGGGGGCCCATGCGCTCGAGATCGAAAAGCGGCTCTATGACAGCCTGAAAGGCGCTATTCTGGCGGCGGCGTCCGCGATTTCGGCGGCCGCGCAGGGGCTCGCGCAGATCGACCTTGCGGCGGCCTTCGCCGACCTAGCCGCGGCCGAGGACTGGGTGGAACCGAAAGTCGACGACAGCCGCGCGTTCCGTGTCGTGGGTGGGCGGCACCCGGTCGTGGAACGTGCGCTGCGCCGACAGGGCGGCACGCCTTTCGTGGCCAACGATTGTGCCCTGACCGAAGGCGGCACGCCTGCGATCTGGCTGATTACCGGCCCGAACATGGCGGGCAAATCCACCTTCCTGCGGCAGAACGCGCTGATCGCGCTGCTGGCCCAGGCGGGCAGCTATGTGCCCGCGCTGTCGGCCCATGTCGGGCTGGTCAGCCAGATCTTCAGCCGCGTCGGCGCCTCGGATGACCTTGCCCGCGGGCGGTCGACCTTCATGGTCGAGATGGTGGAGACCGCGGCGATCCTGAACCAGGCCGATGACCGCGCGCTGGTGATCCTGGACGAGATCGGCCGCGGCACCGCCACCTATGACGGGCTGTCGATTGCCTGGGCGGTGCTGGAGCACCTGCACGACATCAACCGCTGCCGCGCGCTGTTCGCCACCCATTACCACGAGATGACCGCCCTGGCGGGCCGCCTGCCCGGGGTGGAAAACGCCACGGTGACGGTGCGGGAATGGCAGGGCGAGGTGATTTTCCTGCACGAGGTGCGCAAGGGGGCGGCGGACCGGTCCTATGGCGTGCAGGTTGCGCGCCTTGCGGGCCTGCCCGAGGCGGTCGTCAGCCGCGCGCGCGTCGTGCTGGAAGCGCTGGAGAAGGGCGAACGCGAGGGCGGCACGCGCAAGACGGCGCTGATCGACGATCTGCCGCTCTTTGCCGCCGCGGCCCCCGCCCCGCGCACAGCGCCCGCGGCACCGTCGGCGGTGGAGGCGCGGCTGGCCGAGGTGCATCCCGACGAACTGACCCCGCTGGAGGCGCTGCGGCTGATCTACGATCTGCGGGGGATGATCGCGCGGAAGGGCCCGTAGGCCGGGCGGGGGCCGCCCCCCGCCCCTGCTGCGCTTAGCCGCCCACGTTTGACGACACGCCCACCTGCGCCGGGCGCAGCAGGCGGTCGTGCAGGCGGAAGCCCACGCCCATCACCTCGATGATGCTGCCCGCCTTGGTGCCCGGCACCGGGGCCTCGAACATCGCCTGATGTTCCTTGGGGTCGAACAGGTCGCCGGCCTTCGGCTCGATCACCGCGATCCCGTGCTTGGAAAACACGTTCTGCAATTCCCGCAGCGTCAGTTCCACGCCTTCCAGCAGCGGGCCCGCGATGGCGCGCTGATCCTCGGTTGCATGGGTCAGGGCCCGGCTGAGCGAGTCGTAGACCGGCAGCATGTCGCGCGCCAGCTTCGAGCCGCCATATTGCTCGGCCTCGCGTCGGTCACGCTCGAACCGCTTGCGCGCGTTCTCGCTGTCGGCGAGCGCGCGCATGAAACGATCCTTCAGCTCGTCCCGCTCAGCCTTCAGCAGCTCCAGCTCGTCCGCTGCGGCCGCTGCCTGGGTGGCGGTGTCTTCGATCTTCACTTCGTCTGCCATTCTCTATCCCTTGCCGGGGTCGGACAGAAGCCGCCCCACCAGCTGCGCCGTGTAATCGACGATCGGCACGATGCGCCCGTAGTTCAGACGCGTCGGCCCGATCACACCCACGGCGCCGATGATCTTACGGTCAGCGTTCATATAGGGAGAGACCACCAGAGAGGAACCCGAAAGTGAGAAGAGTTTGTTCTCTGACCCGATAAAAATCCGCACACCCTCGCCGCCCTCGGCCAGTTCCAGGAATTCGGCGATGTCGCGCTTGCGTTCCAGGTCGTCGAACAGCTCGCGGATGCGGTCAAGATCGGCGCTGTCGTCATCCAGCAGGTTGGCGCGGCCGCGCACGATCAGGCGGTCGCCTGCGCCCGGCGTGCTGTCCCAGATCGCCAGCCCGCTTTCGATCAACGCGGCGGCCAGCGCGTCAATCTCCTGCCGCCGCGCCACGATTTCGCTTTTCATCGCGCGGCGCAGATCGCCCAGCGTGCGCCCCTCGGCCAGCGCGTTCACGAAATTCGCCGCCTGCCGCATCGACGACGGGGTCTGACCGGGCGGCGGGGCAAAGACGCGGTTTTCCACATGCCCGTCGGCAAAGACCAGCACCACCAGCGCCCGGTCGGGCGCCAGACTGACGAACTCGATATGGCGCACCGGGGCTTCGTGCTTGGGCGCCAGAACCAGACTGGCACCGTGGGTGATCCCCGACAGCGCCGCCCCCACGCGGTCGAGCATCGCGGTCACGTCGGATTCGCCCCGGGTCAGGCTTGCGTCGATCTTCTCGCGGTCGTCGTCGGGCAGGTCGCGCACCTCAAGCAGGCTGTCGACGAACATCCTGAGGCCAAGTTGCGTGGGAACCCGCCCGGCCGAGATATGCGGACTGTCGAGCAGGCCCAGGTATTCCAGATCCTGCATCACGTTGCGGATCGTGGCCGCGCTGACCTTCTCGCTCATGGTTCGGGTGAGGCTGCGCGAGCCTACCGGGCCGCCGGACCCAAGATATGCCTCGACGACGCGGCGAAACACCTCGCGCGAGCGGTCATTCATTTCGGCCAGAATCTTCGATCCGTCGTTCATGTCCCCAAACGCCCAAGGGCCAGCGTCCATTAAAGGGCGCCGGAACGTGCCGTCAATCGGGGTTGCATCCCCTCCCGGCGCGCGGGTAATTGACGGCGTGCATCAAGAGGAGCCCCACATGCGGCCATCTGGCAGACAGGTAGGCGAACTGCGGCCGATTTCAATCGAGACCGGCATAACCAAGCACGCAGAAGGGTCCTGCCTGATCAAGGTCGGCGATACTCATGTGCTGTGCACCGCGACGATCGAGGATCGCGCGCCGCCGTTCCTGAAGAACACGGGGCTGGGCTGGGTCACGGCGGAATACGGCATGCTGCCCCGCGCGACCACCTCGCGCAACCGGCGCGAGGCGGCAGCGGGCAAGCAGACCGGAAGAACACAAGAAATTCAAAGGCTTATTGGCCGGTCGCTGCGGGCGGGCGTGGATCGCGTGGCGCTGGGCGAACGGCAGATCACGGTGGATTGCGACGTGCTGCAGGCCGATGGCGGCACCCGCTGCGCGTCGATCACCGGCGGGTGGGTGGCGCTGCGGCTGGCGGTCAACACGCTGATGAAGGCGGGCATCGTCACCTCGGACCCGATCATCGACCATGTGGCGGCGGTGTCCTGCGGCATCTACGCCGGGCAGGCGGTGCTTGACCTTGACTATGCCGAGGACAGCGAGGCCGGGACGGATGGCAATTTCGTGCTGACCGGAACCGGCCGCCTGATCGAAGTGCAGATGTCCGCCGAGGGCGCGACCTTTTCGCGCCCCGAGATGACCGCGCTTCTGGATCTGGCCGAAGCCGGTATATCCAGCCTCGTGGCGGCACAGAAGGCGGCGCTCTGATGCGACATTTCGACGGCGAGAAGCTGGTGCTGGCCACGCACAATGCCGGCAAGCTGGAAGAAATCCGCACGCTGCTGGCACCCTTTCCGGTTGCGGTGATTTCGGTCAAGGAACTGGGCCTGCCGGTGCCCGAGGAAACCGAGATGACCTTCGCGGGCAACGCCCGGCTCAAGGCGCAGGCGGCCTGCAAGGCGACCGGCCTTCCCGCCCTTGCCGACGACAGCGGGCTGGAGGTGGAGGCCCTGCGCGGTGCCCCCGGCGTTCACAGCGCCGACTGGGCGGAAACCCCGGACGGCCGCGACTTTGTTCTGGCGATGACCAAGGTCTGGGAACGGCTGGAGGCGGCCAAGGCCCCCTTCCCCCGCCGGGCCAAGTTCTGCTGCACGCTGGCCCTGGTCTGGCCCGACGGGCACGAGGAGATCGTCTCGGGGTCGGTGCCCGGGCAGATCGTCTGGCCGATGCGCGGCGATCAGGGACATGGCTATGACCCGATCTTCCGGCCCGATGGCTACAACCAGACCTTCGGGGAAATGCCGCTGGCCCAGAAGAACGCGCTGAGCCACCGGGCGATCGCGTTCAAGAAACTGGTGGACGGGTGCTTCAGATGACGCGGCGGCTGATTTCTTCGGGCTCTCCCTTCGAACAGACCATGGGCTATTCGCGCGCCGTGGTACAGGGCAACTGGTGCTTTGTCTCTGGCACGACGGGCTATGACTATGCCACGATGACCATGCCCGACGACATCGCCGCGCAGGCGCGCAACTGCTTCGGGACGATCCGCGGTGTTCTGGAAGGCGCGGGGTTCGCCATGGGCGACATCGTTCGCGTGCAATACACCGTGACCGACGCGGCGCTGGTGGATGCGGTGATCCCCGCGCTGGGCGAAGCGCTGGGCGACATCCGGCCGGCCGCGACCATGGTGATCGCGGGGCTGATCCGGCCGGAAATGAAGATCGAGGTGGAAGTCACCGCCTTCAAGGGCTGAGATGGACGACTGGCGCAACGGCGGATTCGGGCTTTACCTGCACTGGCCGTTCTGCGCGTCCAAATGCCCCTATTGCGACTTCAACAGCCATGTGGCGGCCGAGATCGACCAGGCCCGCTGGCAGCGCGCCTATCTGTCGGAAATCACCCGGGTCGGCGCCCTGACACAGGGGCGCGTGCTGAATTCGGTGTTCTTCGGTGGCGGCACCCCCAGCCTGATGCGGCCAGAGCTTGTTTCGGCCATATTAGACACGGTTCGCGCCACCTGGCCCTGTGCCAATGACCTTGAGGTGACGCTCGAGGCGAACCCCGGTTCGGTCGAGGCGGGCCGCTTTCGCGGCTATCGCGACGCAGGCGTAAACCGGGTATCGATGGGGTTGCAGGCGCTGAACGATGCCGACCTGAAACGCCTGGGGCGGCTGCATACGGTCGCCGAGGCGGCCGCGGCCTTCGACATTGCCCGCAACACCTTCGACCGGGTCAGTTTCGACCTGATCTACGCCCGGCAGGACCAGACCCTGGCCGACTGGCGCGCGGAACTGACCGAGGCGCTGACGCGCGCGGTTGATCACCTCTCGCTCTATCAGTTGACGATCGAGGATGGCACGGCCTTTGGTGCCCGCCATGCCGCAGGCGGTTTGCGCGGCCTGCCAGATGACGACCTGTCCGCCGATCTCTACGCCCTGACGCAAGAGCTGTGCGAGGCCGCCGGGATGCCCGGCTACGAGGTGTCGAATCACGCCCGCCCAGGGTCGGAATCCCGGCATAACCTGATCTACTGGCGCGCGGGTGATTATGCCGGGGTCGGCCCCGGGGCGCATGGGCGGCTGACGATGAAGGGCCTGCGGCACGCAACCGACACCCCGAAGGCACCGGGCGCCTGGCTTCAGCAGGTGGAACAGACCGGAACCGGCGACCGCGAGGTCAGCCCCCTGCCCCTGTCGGAACAGGCGATCGAATACCTGATGATGAGCCTGCGCCTGCGCGAAGGCACCGACCTACGCCGGTTCGAATCGCTGTCGGGGCGCCTGCACGCGGGCAAGCTGGCCGACCTTGCCGCGCTGGGTCTGGTGGAACAGGCGGACGACCGGCTGCGCACTACCGCCGACGGGCGCATGGTGCTGAACGCCATCCTGCGGGAATTGCTGATTTAATCGCGGAAGGTCAGCGGGCTTGCCGTCAGCACGCGGCAAAGCTCGTCCAGCGCCTCTAGCGACGGGTAGCTGATGACGATCTGCCCGCCCGCGGCCCCCGGCTTGTGGTCGATGCTGACCTTCATGCCAAGGTTCGCCGACAGGTCCTGCTCCAGCACACGGGTATCGGCATCCTTTTCCGGCGGCGGGCGGTGGCTGCTGCCCGGCTTCGGCGCAGCGACGGATTTGGCCAGCGCCTCGGTCTGGCGCACCGACAGCCCCTGCGCCATCACCCGGCGCGCCAGCTCTGCCGCGTTCTCCGAGGTGATGAGCGCGCGCGCATGGCCCGCACTCAGTTCGCCCGCGCGCAGATAGCCCAGAACCTCTTCGGGCAACTGCAGCAGCCGCATCAGGTTGGCGATGTGGCTGCGGCTTTTGCCAAGCCCCTCGGCCACCTTCTCTTGTGTATGACCAAAGCGATCCATCAACTGGCGGTAGGCCATTGCCTCTTCCACCGGGTTCAGATCGGCCCGCTGGATGTTTTCGATGATCGCGACTTCCAGCACTTCGGTGTCGCTGTAGTCGCGCACCAGCACGGGAATCTCGTGCAACTGCGCCTGCTGGGCCGCGCGCCAGCGCCGCTCGCCGGCCACGATCTCGTAATGCCCGGGCCGCGCCGTATCTTCGCGCACGATCAGCGGCTGCAAGATCCCCCGCGCCCGGATCGAGGCGGTCAGATCCTCCAGTGCCTCGGCCGGAAAGTCGCGGCGCGGCTGATTCGGGTTGGGGTAGATCCGCTCGATCGGCACCAGCAGATCGGGCCGCCGCGCCACCGAAGGTTCCGCAGCGCCCTGCGGCTGCGCGCCCACATCCGCCATCAGGGCCGACAGCCCCCGCCCCAGCCCGCGGCGCTCGATCTTGCGTTCCGACATCGTCTTCTCCTCAGGCTGCGGTCTTGTGACGTTGCAGCATTTCCGCCGCAAGCTCGCGATAGGCCACGCTGCCGCGCGACTGCGAATCATAGGCCAGAACGGGCATGGCATAGGATGGCGCCTCGCTCAGGCGCACGTTTCGGGGCACGATTGTGCGGAACAGAAGGTCGCCCAGGTTTTCCCGGGCGTCCGCCTCGACCTGCTGCGACAGATTGTTGCGGCCATCGTACATCGTCAGCAGCACGCCCTCGATCCGCAGGTTCGGATTGGCGGTCTGGCGCACCTCGCGGATGGTCAGCATCAGTTGCGACAGCCCCTCCAGCGCGAAGAACTCGCTTTGCAACGGCACCAGAACCGAATGCGCCGCGATCATCGCGTTCACGGTCAGCAGGCTCAGCGAGGGCGGGCAATCGATCAGCACATAATCGAACTGCAACGGCCCCGCTGCTGGATGCCGCAGCGCGTCATGCAGCAGAAAGCTGCGCTTTTCGTTCGCCACCAGCTCGATATCCGCCGAGGACAGGTCGGTGGTCGACGGGCATAGCCACAGGTTGGGGACGTTGGTTCCAACAACCACATCTTCTAGTGGCGCCTCATCCAGAATCAGATCGTAGGTTGTCATGCCCCGATCCCCCGCCAGAACCCCCAGCCCGGTCGAGGCATTGCCTTGCGGGTCCAGGTCTACCAGCAGGACGCGCAGGCCCCGTTCCGCCAGCGCCGCGCCGAGGTTGATGGCCGTGGTGGTCTTGCCCACGCCGCCCTTCTGGTTGGCGATGGCAATGATGCGGGGGCCGTCGATATGCAGCGGATCAGGCACGGGCTAGTTCTCCGATCGAAAGAATCGCACCCTCAGGGTCGGTCAGGCTGGGATGAACGTCGAGCGCGCATCGCCAGTGAAGGCGGGCCGCCGTACATTCCTGCCGATGGCTGGCCCCTTTCAGGAACAGCGCCCTGCCCCCGGGCGCCAGATGCCGCGCCGCAAACCCCAGAAGGTCATCAAGCGGCGCCAGCGCGCGGGCAGAGATGACATCGGCGCCAAGCGGCGGCAGCGCCTCGATCCGCGCAGTTTTCACGGCGACGGCCAGGCCAAGTTCGCGCGCGACAGTCACCAGGAAGGCCGACTTCCGCGCATCGCTTTCCACCAGCGTCACGCGCAGGCCCGGCGCAGCCTCGGCCGCCAGAACGGCAACCACCAGCCCGGGAAAGCCCCCGCCGCTGCCCAGATCGGCCCAGGTCTGCGCACCCGCCGGGCAAAGCGCGAAAATCTGGGCGGAATCAAGGAAGTGGCGCGTCCACATCTGCGCCAGGGTCGCCCGCGACACAAGATTGATCGCCGGGTTCCACTTTTCCAGCAACGCCGCATAGGCAGTCAG
>JAJZVD010000052.1 GCA_021845805.1 Pseudomonadota bacterium
GGCCCCGGGCGGGCCAGCCGGGTGACCGCCCCGCCCCGCGCGGGCCCAAGGTGCCCGGAACGACGGCGCCCGGGACGAAGGGGCCCGAGACGAAGGGGCCGCGCGCGGCCGGGATCCGCTCGCATGGCGGGGGCAGCGCGCCGGGGGCCAAGCCGCCGCGCGCGGCCGGAAGCCGGTCGCATGCCGCCGAAGGCGCCCCGCGCGGGGCAGGCGGCGGGCCGCGCAAGCCCGCCCCGCTGGGGCCGGGCGGCGGCAAGCCCGGCGGGCGGGGCCCGCGTGGCCCGCGCAAGGGCGACTAGGCTGCCGCTTTTCCCCGGCAACCCGCTTCCGGCCGCGCACGGGCGCACCTATATTCGGAGGTGACGGGATGCTTGGGGAAAGGACCGGGGCGATGACGGGCAGCGGCTTGCAGAAGCTTGCCTTTTTCCTGCTGATGGCCTTGACGCTTTACGTCGCCGTGACGGGGGGCGTCTGATGGCCGAGCGTTTCGGCGGGCGCTACAGCCCCCCCAACTCCCGCCCCGCGGACCTGCCCGCCCCCGCCCCCGCCCCCCTTGCGGGCAAGCGCCCCGCGCGGATGGCGGGGCGTGCGAACGCGCTGTTCCTGCCGCCGATCCTGTTCGCGCTGACGGCCTTCTTCAAGGGGCCGGTCGGGCTTGCGCTGGGCCTTGGCGCCTGCGGGCTGCTGATCGCCGCCGCCTGGCTGACGCGCGAGGGGCTGCGGGCCGAGGAGGTGTATCTGGCCCGCGAGGTGGCGCGCCGCCCGGCCTGGCCGCGCAAGATCCTGGGATCGGTGCTGATGGGTCTTGGCCTGGGGCTGGGCGCCTGGCATCCCGGGGCGGGGCTGGCGGTGCCTGCGCTTTTCGCGGTGCTGGGGGCGGGTCTGCATCTGGCGGCCTTCGGGCCCGATCCGCTGGCCGACAAGGGGTTGGCGGGCGTGGACGGGGCCGCGGCCGACCGGGTGGCGGCGGCCGTCGACGGAGCCGAGGGCTACCTTGCCGCGATGCAGGACGCGATCCGCCGCGCGGGCGACCGGGGGCTTTCGGACAGGGTGGGCGATTTCGCGACCACCGCGCGGGCGATGTTCCGCCAGATCGAATCCGACCCCCGCGACCTGACCGCGGCGCGGCGCTATCTCGGCGTCTACCTGATGGGCGCGCGGGATGCGACGGTGGCCTTTGCCACGCTGTACGCCCAGACCCGCGACCCCGCGGCGCGGGCGAAGTACGAAAGCCTGCTGGCCGACCTGCAGGCGAATTTCGCCGCCCAGCGGCAGGCGCTGCTGGCCAATGACCGCAGCGGGCTGGACATCCAGATCGACGTGCTGCGCGAGCGGCTGCAACAGGAAGGCGTGCGGCCGGGCTGACGGCCGCCGCATCCCCCAGCGAAAGGACAGACCATGACCGACGAGACCGCCCTTCCGCCGACGCCCCCCGCCCCCGTTGCCGAGGTGGTGCCGCTGGCCGCCGCCCCGGCCCCCGTGGCCGACGCGATCCGCCGACGCATGGCCGAGATCGACATCGCCAACACCCAGTCGATCATCAACTTCGGCGCCGCGGCGCAGGGCGAGCTGACCACCGTGTCATCGGCCATGCTGGAGGATGTGAAGAACAAGGACCTGGGGCCCGCGGGCGACAGCCTGTCGAAGATCGTCTCGACCATCCGCGGCTTTTCCAGCGAGGAGCTGGAGCCGGGCCGCCCGCGCAGCCTGTGGCAGCGCATCACCGGGGGCGGCACCACGGTGGCGAAGTTCCTGGAACGGTTCGAGGAGGTGCAGGGCCAGATCGACCGGATCACCGCCGATCTCGACATTCACCAGCACAAGCTCCTGATCGACATCAAGGCGCTGGATGTCCTTTACGCCAAGACGCTGGCCTTCTTCGACGAGCTGGCGCTGTACATCGCGGCGGGCGAGGCGAAGCTGGCCGAGCTTGATGGCAGCACCATTCCCGCGGCGCAGGCGGCGGCAGAGGCCGCGCCCGAGGACCAGAAGATGATCCGGGCGCAGGGCCTGCGCGACCTGCGCGCCGCGCGCGACGATCTGGACCGCCGGGTGCATGACCTGAAGCTGACGCGGCAGGTCACGATGCAGTCGCTGCCCTCGATCCGGCTGGTGCAGGAAAACGACAAGGCGCTGGTGACCAAGATCGGATCGACCCTCGTCAACACGGTGCCGCTGTGGCAAAGCCAGCTGGCGCAGGCGGTGACCGTGCAGCGCAGCCAGGATGCGGCCAATGCGATCAAGGGGGCGACGGATCTGACCAACGAGTTGCTGACCCGGAACGCCGACATGCTTCAGCAGGCCAACCGCGAGGTGCGCACCCAGATGGAACGCGGCGTCTTCGACATCGAGGCAGTGCAGAAGGCCAACGACACGCTGATCGCCACGATCGACGAGAGCCTCAGGATCGCCGACGCGGGCAAGGCCAGCCGCGCCGCGGCCGAAGCGCAACTGGTGAAGATGGAGGCCGACCTGCGCGGCGCGCTGGCCTCGGCCCGGGCCCGCTCGCAAGGCGGCGCGCCCGCTGCATGAGGCGAAGCGCGCCCCCCCTGCTGGCGCTGGCCTGGCTGGCCGCCTGCACGCCGATGGAAAGCGACGGTCCGCGGGTGGGCGACCTGCCCGCGGTGGCGCCGCGGCCCGCGCCCGCGGGCCCGGTGGACACGCCCGACAGCGCCAAGGTGCGCCGCTACTATGCCCAGTTGCAGGACGAGATGCTGTCGCGCGGGCTGATGCGCACCGATGGCGGCGGGCCCGACACCCCCTATGACGCGCGCATCCTGGCGCGCAACTTCATCCGCATCGCGCTTTACGACGAATACACCCCCGGCCAGACCGGCTACATCGCCCGCAACGAGAAAGACCGCCTGCGCCGCTGGGACACGCCCGTGGCCATGAGCCTGCAGTTCGGGCCCACGATCCCGGCCGCCGAGCAGGCGACCGACCGGGCCAGGGTCGCGGCCTATGACGCGCGGCTGGCGCGGCTGACCGGGCTGCCGATCCGTCTGGGCGCGCCCGAACAGGCCAATTTCCGCGTCTTCGTGCTGAACGAGGACGAGCGGCGCGCCTTCGGCCCCGAACTGCGCCGGATCGTGCCGGGGATCTCGGACATGGCGGTGAAGACGGTCACCGACCTGCCGCTGTCGACCTACTGCTTCGTGATGTCGGTCTCGCCGCCGGGGCGGTACACCTTCACCCAGGCCATCGCCGTGATCCGCGGCGAGTTGCCCGACCTGATGCGCGAGGGGTGCTACCACGAGGAACTGGCCCAGGGGCTTGGCCCGTCGAATGACAGCCCGGCGGCCCGGCCCTCGATCTTCAACGACGACCAGGAATTCCTGTACCTGACGACGCAGGACGAACATATCCTGCGGATGCTCTACGACCCGCGGCTGACGCCGGGCATGACGGTCGAACAGGCCGAACCCATCGTGCAGGAGCTGGCCCGCGCGGAGATGGGGGAACACGCCTGACGGCGGCCCCGATGATGTGAAGGAGAATCCGATGGCGCTTTTCAATTTCCTTGGCGGCGAGTTCATCGACGTCATCGCCTGGACCGACGACACCCGCGACACGATGGTCTGGCGGTTCGAGCGGCGCGGCAACGCGATCAAGTATGGCGCCAAGCTGACCGTGCGCGAGGGGCAGGCCGCCGTCTTCGTGAACGAGGGGCAGCTGGCCGACGTGTTCACCCCCGGGCTCTACCAGCTCGAGACGAACAACATGCCGATCCTGACCACGCTGCAGCACTGGGACCACGGCTTCCAGTCGCCCTTCAAGGCCGAGGTCTATTTCGTCTCGACCACCCGGTTCAACGACCAGAAATGGGGTACCAAGAACCCGATCATCTGCCGCGACCCCGAATTCGGCCCCGTCCGCATCCGCGCCTTCGGCACCTATGCGATGCGCGTCAGCGACCCCGGCACCTTCCTGAAAGAGATCGTCGGCACCGATGGCGAATTCACCGCCGACGAGATTTCGAACCAGATCCGCAACGTGATCGTGCAGGAATTCAGCCAGGTCATCGCGAAATCGGACATTCCGGTGCTGGACATGGCGGCCAACACGGCCGATCTGGGCAAGCTGGTGACGACCGCGATCAACCCCACGATCGCCGCCTACGGCCTGACCCTGCCGGAATTCTACATCGAGAACATCTCGCTGCCCGACGAGGTGGAAAAGGTGCTGGACAAGCGCACCTCGGTCGGGATCGCGGGGGATCTGGCGAAATACAGCCAGTTCTCGGCCGCCGAGGCGATGACCGCATCGGCTGTCACGCCGAATTCGGGGATGGGCGCCGGGCTGGGCATGGGGATGGGCATGGGGATGGCAAGCCAGATGGCGGCCGGGCCCTGGGGCGCGGTGCCGCAGGCGGCGCAGCCTGCCACGCCCGCCCCCGCCGTGGCTGCCCCCGCCGTGGCTGCCCCCGCCGTGGCTGCCCCGCCGCCCCCGCCGCCGCCGCCCGCGCCCAGGCTCTGGCATGTGGCCGCAGGCGGGCAATCGAGCGGGCCGTTCGACGCGGCGACGCTGCGGCAGATGGCCGGGGACGGCCGCCTGACGCGCGACACGCTTGTCTGGAGCCAGGGCATGGCCGGATGGGCCAAGGCGGACGCGCAGGCCGACCTGGCCGCGCTGTTTGCCGACGTGCCGCCGCCGCTGCCGCCCGGGGCCTGAGATGGCCGATGGCGATGTGCACTACAAATGCGAGGCCTGCGGGGCCGAGGTCAGCTTTGCCCCGGGCCAGACCCAACTGGTCTGCGGCCACTGCGGCCATGCCCAGGCGATCCCCGGCGCGGCCAATGTGGCCCCCGACGCGATCCCCGAGATCGACTACAGCCGCGCCCTGGCCAACAGCCTGCCGCAGGCGGCGATGGAGGACGTGCGCACGGTCACCTGCCCGTCCTGCGGCGCGGCCTTCACCCTGGCCGCCGACCTGCATGCGGCCCGCTGCCCGTTCTGCGCGACGCCGGTGGTGGCCGACACCGGGGCCAGCCGCCAGTTCAAGCCGCAGGGCGTGATCCCCTTCGTGCTGACCGAGGCACAGGCGCGCCAGGCGATGACCGACTGGCTGGGCCGACTCTGGTTCGCGCCGAACGGATTGCAGGACTATGCCCGCAAGGGCCGGGCGATGAGCGGGATCTATGTGCCCTACTGGACCTTCGACGCCGACACGCGATCGGCCTACGAGGGCGAGCGGGGGGAATACTGGTACGAGACCCGCACCGTCACCGTGAACGTGAACGGGCGGATGGAACAGCGCGAGGAACAGGTGCGCCATACCGCCTGGTATCCGGCCTCGGGGCAGGTGCGGCGATGGTTCGACGATGTGCTGGTGATGGCCTCGCAAAGCCTGCCGCGGCATTACATCGACGGGCTGGAGCCCTGGACGCTGGCCGAGCTGAAGCCCTACAGGACCGACTACCTGGCGGGGTTCCAGTCCGAGGGGTACACGGTCGGGCTCGAGGACGGGCACGCCATCGGCCGGGCGAAGATGGACGCGGTGATCCGCGGCGACGTGCTGCGCGACATCGGCGGCGACGAACAGCGCATCCACTGGATCAGGACCGACGCGCAGGACGAAACCTTCAAGCACATCCTGCTGCCGGTCTGGATGGCGGCCTACAAATACGGCGGCAAGACCTACCGCTTTGTGGTGAACGGCCAGACCGGGCGGGTGCAGGGCGAACGGCCCTGGTCGGCCTGGAAGATCACGGGCGCCGTGGTGCTGGGCCTGCTCGCCGCCGGGGCGCTGGCCTATTACTACCAGTTCTGGCAGCAGACCCACGGGTAGGGCGGGGACTGTCGAATGTGTCTCTCACGACACGGGGGCCAGGGGGGAGGCGGAGCGACTGCCCACCCCGTTTCTCACCACAGAGGGCCGGCACCCGACCGCGGGGTCTGAGCGCGGGGAGGCGGAGCGACTGCCAACCCCGCCTCGCACCACGCAGGGCCGGCGCCCGACCGCGGGTGGGCGCTGAGCGGGGGAAGGTCTGCGCTTTATGGTGCGGCCTCGCCCGAGGGTGAGCCCGCCCCCGACGCTACGGAAGCGCCCGCCCTCGGGGGCGGTCGGGCGCTGGCCCGGGGGCGCTTCGCGCTGCTCCCCCGGGCCGGGGGGAGACGGAGCGACTGCCCACCCCGTCTCTCCTGCCACAGGGCTCCCCCGCCCGCCCGACAGGCGTTGACTCCGCCCCCCGGGGGCGCGATAGGCCGGGGGGATCCCACAAGAAGGCCAAGGCATGCGCATCCTCGACCACGCCCGCATCCCGGAACTGCCGAACCCCTATTTCGGCAAGGTGCGCGACAACTACGACCTGCCCGACGGGCGGCGGATCATCATCGCCTCCGACCGGCTCTCGGCCTTCGACCGCATCCTCTGCGCGGTGCCCTGGAAGGGCCAGGTGCTGACCCAGCTCGCCCGCTACTGGTTCGAACAGACCGCCGACATCTGCCCGAACCATGTGCTGGCCTATCCAGATCCGAATGTGGTGATCGGTCAGCGGCTGGAGATCCTGCCGGTAGAGATGGTGGTGCGCGGCTATCTGGCGGGCACCACGGGCACCTCGATCCTGACGCTTTACAAGCAGGGCCAGCGGCAGATGTACGGCCACAGCCTGCCCGACGGGCTGCGCGACAACCAGGCGCTGCCGCAAGCGATCATCACGCCCACCTCGAAAGCCTTCGACGGCGGGCATGACGAACCGCTGACGGCGGCGCAGATCGTGCAGGCCGGGCTGCTGACGCAGGCGCAGTGGGACACAGTGTCGGACCATGCGCTGCGGCTTTTCGCCCGCGGCCAGCAGATGGCCGCCGCGCGCGGGCTGATCCTGGTGGACACGAAATACGAATTCGGGCTCGATCCCGCGGGCCGGATCGTGCTGGCCGACGAGATCCACACCCCCGATTCCAGCCGCTACTGGATCGCCGAGGGCTACGCCCGCGCCTTTGCCGAGGGCACCCGGCCGCCCAGCTTCGACAAGGACGTGATCCGCGCCTGGGTGGCAGACCGCTGCGACCCCTATCGCGACCCGATCCCCGAGATCCCGGCCGAGATGATCGAAAAGACCTCGGCCGTCTATATCGAGGCCTTCGAGCGGATCACGGGGCGGCGCTTCGAGCCAGACGCCAGCGGCGCCACCCCGCTTGAGCGTGTGCGGGCGAACCTGCGGGCCTTCTTCCCGGCCTAGCCGCGCGCGATCGGCACGCGCTTGGCGGCCTCGGCCGACGCGGGCGCGCGCTTGGGCACGGTGACGGTCAGCACCCCGTCTTTCAGCACCGCCTTCACCGCCGGCTCATCGGCATCCGGCGGCAGGCGGAAGCTGCGGCTGAAGGCGCCGAACTGACGCTCGCTGAAGTACCAGCTTTCGCCCTCGTCCTCGCGGCTCGACCGTTTCTCGCCGGTCACGGTCACCATCCCGTCCTCGACGGTCAGGTGGATGTCCGCCTCGGCCACGCCGGGCAGTTCCATCGCGATCGTATAGGCCGCGTCATCCACCTTCGCTTCCGAGGCCGGGGCCAGCCATTCGGCCACCCGGCTGCCCAGTGTGCGGAACGGATCGTAGAGCGAGGGCCAGAACCCGCTCGTATGCGCTTTCTCGACCATGGGATCGTCCTTTCCATGCAGATGCGTTGCCCCGGAAGGATCCGCCCGGGGCCGATTCCCCGCCATGACATGCGTCAAATCCGTTGCCGCCCCGGCACGGGGCCGGTAGAGGTTGGCGCCAACACCGGAAGGGAGGTCCCGATGATCCTGAGCTGCGGCGAGGCCCTGATCGACATGCTGCCGCGCGTGACCGCTGAGGGCGAGGCGGCCTTTGCCCCCCACGCGGGCGGCGCGGTGTTCAACACGGCGATCGCGCTTGGTCGGCTCGGGGCGCCCTCGGGCTTCTTCTCGGGGCTCTCGACGGACCTCTTCGGCGCCATCCTGACCGAGACGCTGACCGCCTCGAAGGTTGACAGCCACCTTGCCGCGCGGTCGGGGCGGCCCACCACGCTGGCCTTCGTCAGGCTGGTGAACGGGCAGGCCAGCTACGCCTTCTACGACGAGAACACCGCCGGGCGGATGCTGTCGGTGGCCGACCTGCCCGCCCTGCCCGCCAGCGTCGAGGCGCTGTTCTTCGGCGGCATCAGCCTGGTGAACGACCCGGCGGCGGGCGCCTACGAGGCGCTGCTGACCCGCGAGGCGGGCGCCCGCGTCATCATGATGGACCCCAACATCCGCCCCGGCTTCATCACCGACGCGGCCGCCTACCGGGCCCGCATCGCGCGGATGATGGCGCTGTCGGACATCGTGAAACTGTCGGACGAGGATCTGGTCTGGCTGGAAGGCGAAGGCGACCCGGTCGCGCTGGCGCGCGGGCTGATCGCCCGGGGGCCGAAGGTGGTCTGCATCACCGAGGGCGCCAAGGGCGCGCTGGCCGTCACCGCGCGCGAGGTGGTGCGGGTGGCCGCGCAGAAGGTGGCGGTGGTCGATACCGTGGGGGCGGGCGACACGTTCAACGCGGGCGTGCTGGCCGCGCTGCACCAGGCGGGCGCGCTGCGCAAGGCGGCGGTGGCGGCGGCGGATGGCGCGCTGCTGACCGCGGCGCTGACGCTGGGGGTGAAGGCCGCGGCGGTCACCGTGTCGCGCGCAGGCGCCAACCCGCCCTGGGCGCACGAGATCGCCTGATGCGCGCCGTCCTGCAACGGGTCAGCCGGGCCTCGGTCGCGGTCGAGGGCCGGGTGATCGGCGAGATCGGCGCCGGGCTGATGATCCTGGTCTGCGCCATGCAGGGCGATGGCGATGACGCGCCCGCCAGGCTGGCCGCCAAGATCGGCAAGCTGCGCATCTTCAAGGATGCCGAGGGCAAGATGAACCTCAGCCTGCGCGACGTGGGCGGGGCGGCGCTGGTGGTCAGCCAGTTCACGCTGGCCGCCGACCTGCGCGGCAACCGCCCCGGCTTTTCCACCGCCGCCCCCCCGGCCGAGGGGCGCAGGCTTTACGAAGCCTTCGCCCAGGCGATGCGCGACGAGGGTTTCCCCGTGGCCACCGGCGAATTCGGCGCCGACATGGCGGTGAGCCTGGTGAACGACGGGCCGGTGACGATCTGGATGGAGATCTGAGGGCCGCGCGCCAGGCTGGGGCATGACGCGGCCCCATCGGGTGGGCGCGCTGCACCCGCCTGCGGCCGCTTCCCCCCTTCCCCGCGCGCCCGCCCTTGGGTGCGGAAACCTGCCGCCGGTTTTCCGGGGGGGCGGCGGTCTGTCTTGTCTGATCCCTGGCAGAGGATTATTAGAACAAAGGCAGAACATTTGAGTGTGATTCCGTGTGCGAGGCCCCGGATGGCATCCTTTCCCCTGACTCAGGCGCGGCGCGCGGGCCTTCCTGCGCGACGGGCCGGGGCAACGCTGGCCGAAGTGTTTCCCGCACCGGGCGCCGAGGCCGCGGCGGCGGGGTTCGTGATGGCGCAACTGGGGCCGGGCAGCGGCGCGGTGCTTTGGATTCAGGACCGGCAGGCCCGGCGCGAGACGGGGCGGCCCTTTCTGGCGGGGTTTCACAGGCCGCTGATGCTGCTGCACCTGTCGCGCCCGCTGGATGTGATGATCGCGGCCGAAGAGGGCGCGCAGTGCCGCGCGCTGGCAGCGGTGGTGGCCGAGATCCGCGGCGATCCGCCCGCGGTGGATTTCACCGCGATGAAACGGCTGGCGCTGCGGGCCGAGGCGGCCGGCGTGCCCTGCTGGCTGATCCGGCAGGCGGCAACGGCGAACCTCAGCGCCGCGCGCGACCGTTGGCGGATCTCGTCGCTGCCATCGGCGGCGCATCCCGACGATCCGCGGGCCCCCGGCGCCCCGCGCTGGCGGGCGGACCTGTTCCGTTCACGCGACCGGCAGCCCGGAGACTGGGTGGTCTGCCATGACCCCGGCGCGGCGGATCGTCTCGATCTGGTTGCCACAGTTCCCGATGGACCGCTGGCAGAGGATGCAGGAGCGGTCGGGCAACGCGCTGCCCGATGACCTGCCGCAGGCGCTGGCGGCCGAGGGGGCGCACGGGCCGGTGATCCATGCGGTGAACCGCGCGGCGGGGCTGGCGGGGGTGAGCGTGGGCGCCCGTGTCGTCGACATGCGGGCGCTGTGCCCGGCCCTGCGGGTCGAGTATGCCGACCCCCAGGGCGACCGGACGGCACTGGACCGCCTGGCCCTCTGGGCGCGGCGCTGGTGCCCCTGGACGATCGCCGACGACTGGGCGCCCGCGGGCACGGTCGGCGGCAGCCACGGGCTGATCCTTGACACCACGGGGTCGGACCATCTCTGGGGGGGCGAGGCCGCGATGCTGGCCGGGATGGAGGCCGATCTGTCCGCGCTGGGGCTGTCGGCGCGTCTGGCCCTGGCGCCGACCTGGGGCGCGGCCTGGGCGCTGGCGCGGTTCGGGCCGGTGCGGGCGATCTGCGCGCCAACCGCCCCCCTGCCCGTGGCCGCGCTGCGGCTGGACGGGGAAACGGTGCTGCTGCTGAACCGGCTGGGGTTGCGCACGATCGGCCACCTGGCCGATCTGCCGCGCCTGTCGCTGGCGCGCCGCTTCCCGCGCGGGGCCCCGGCGCAGAACCCGCTGATCCGGCTGGATCAGGTGACGGGGCATCTGCCCGAACCCGTCTCGGCGCCCGACGCGCCGCCGGTGTTCCGCAGCGATGCGCGGCTGGCCGAGCCGATCCTTGACCCCAGCCATCATCTGCCGGGGCTCTGCGCGGGGCTGTGCGAGCAACTGGCCAAGGCCCGGCACGGGGCCCGCCGCCTGCGCCTGACCGTCTACCGCACCGATGGCGAGATCAGCCGGATCGAGGCCACCTGCGCCCGGCCCAGCCGGGACCCCGCGCATCTGGCCTTTCTGTTCCGCGACCGGCTGGAACGGATCAACCCGGGCTTCGGCTTCGACCTGATCTCGCTCGAGGCGCCCGCGACCGAGGCGCTGGCCGCGCGGCAGGCCGATCTGGCAGGAGACCCCGACAGCGGGCAGGACCTGTCGCAACTGGTCGACCGGCTGACGGCACGGTTCGGCCGCACAGCGCTGGCGCAGGTGCAGCCGGTGGCCAGCCACATTCCCGAACGGTCCGAGACGCGCATCCCCCCGCTGGCCGCGCCCCCCGCCGTCAGGCCGCGGCCGACCGAACGCCCGCAGCGCCTGTTCGACCACCCCGAGGAGATCGGCGTTCTGCATACCGTGCCCGAGGGGCCGCCCGCGCAGTTCCAGTGGCGCCGCCGCAGCTACCGCGTGGCGCGCTATCAGGGCCCCGAACGCATCGCCCCGGAATGGTGGCAGGACAAGCCCGGCACCCGCCTGCGCGATTACTTCAAGGTCGAGGACACCGAGGGCCACCGGTTCTGGCTGTACCGCGAGGGGCGGGCCGACGATGGCCGCGGGGGCGCGCCCCGCTGGTTCCTGCACGGGATCTTTGCGTGATGCCCGACAACGATCACCGCCTTCCCCGCAAGACCCCGCGCGGAGAGTTTCCGCCCAACCCGCCCGCGGCCTATGTGGAACTGGGCGTTGCCACCCCGTTTTCCTTCCTGCGCGGCGCCTCGGATGCCAGCGACCTGGCGGAAACCGCCCATCGGCTGGGCTATGACGCGCTGGGGGTGGCCGATTTGAACACGATGGCCGGGGTGGTGCGCCTGCATGCCGCGGCGCGCAGGGCCAGCCTGCGCCCCGTCATCGGCTGCCGCCTGCGGCTGGTGACGGGCGAGGAATTCCTGGCCTATCCGCGCGACCGGGCGGCCTATGGCAGGCTTTGCCGGCTGCTGACCCGGGGCAAGCGGCAGGACGACGCGGGGCGCTGGCAGGCCAAGGGGGCCTGCGACATCGGCCTGGCCGACCTGGCCGCCCATGCCGAGGGGGTGCAGCTGATCGTACTGCCCGATGACAGCCTGGCCGCGCGCCTGCCCGAACTGGTCCGCCGCCTGCCCGGCCTGCGCCACATCGCCGTCAGCTACCTCTATCGCGGCGATGACCGGGCCCGGATCACCCGGCTGGACCGGCTGGCGCGGGCGCATGGGCTGGGGATCCTGGCCACCAATGACGTGCACTATCACGCGCCCGACCGCCGCCCCCTGCAGGATGTGATGACCTGCATCCGCGAGAAGACCACGATCCAGCAGGCGGGCTTCCTGCTGGAGGCCAATGCCGAGCGGCACCTGAAATCGCCCGCCGAGATGGCGCGCCTCTTTGCCGACTGGCCGCAGGCGATCCACGCCACGCGCGAGGTGGCCGATGCCTGCCGGTTCGGGCTGGAGGAGCTGGCCTATCACTACCCGCAGGAAACCGTGCCGCCGGGCGAGACCGCGCAGAGCCAGCTTGAAAAGCTGACCTGGGACGGCGCGGCGCAGCGCTATCCAGAGGGCGTGCCGCAGAAGGTGCGCGATCTGCTGGCCCGGGAACTCGAGGTGATCCGCCTCAAGAAAATCCCGCAATACTTTCTGACCGTTCACGAAATCGTCCTTTGGGCACGGGCGCGCAACATCCTGTGCCAGGGCCGCGGGTCGGCGGCGAATTCGGCGGTCTGTTTCGTGCTGGGCATCACCTCGGTCGATCCGGCCGAACAGGAACTGCTGTTCGAACGCTTCATCAGCATGGACCGCGACGACCCGCCCGACATCGACGTGGATTTCGAGCACGAGCGGCGCGAAGAGGTGATCCAGCATATCTATGCGCGATACGGCCGCCACCGCGCCGGGCTCTGCGCCACCGTGATCCACTACCGCCCCCGCTCGGCCATCCGCGAGGTGGGCAAGGCCATGGGCCTGTCCGAGGACGTGACCGGCGTGCTGGCCAAGACCGTCTGGGGAAGCTGGGGCACCAGCATGGGCGAGGCGAATTCGCGCGAGGCCGGGGTGGACCTGAGCGACCCGCTGATGGCGCGCACGATCCGGCTGGCCGAACAGATGATCGGCCTGCCCCGCCACCTGGGCCAGCATGTCGGCGGCTTCGTGCTGACCGAAGGGCCGCTGCACGACACCGTGCCGATCGGCAATGCCGCCATGCCCGACCGCAGCTTCATCGAATGGGACAAGGACGACATCGACGAGCTTGGCATCCTCAAGGTCGATGTGCTGGCGCTGGGCATGCTGACCTGCATCCGCAAGTGCTTTGACATTCTGGACCGCCAGTACGGGGTGCGGCACGATCTGGCCTCGATCCCGCAGGACGATGCGGAGACCTATGACATGCTGTGCCGTGGCGACAGCATCGGCGTGTTCCAGGTGGAAAGCCGGGCGCAGATGAACATGCTGCCCCGGCTGAAGCCCCGCCGGTTCTACGATCTGGTGATCGAGGTGGCCATCGTCCGCCCCGGCCCGATCCAGGGGGACATGGTGCATCCCTACCTGCGGCGGCGCAGCGGGGACGAGCCGGTGATCTACCCCTCGCCCGGCCCCGAGCATCCGCAGGACGAGCTGAAGACCATCCTGTCGCGCACTCTGGGCGTGCCGATCTTTCAGGAACAGGCGATGAAGATCGCGATGGAGGCGGCGCGGTTCTCGTCGGCCGAGGCCAATGCGCTGCGCCGCGCCATGGCCACCTTCCGCTCGCATGGCACCATCGGCGCGCTTGAGGAACTGATGGTGGGCCGGATGATCGGGCGCGGCTACGATCCCGAATTCGCCCGCCGGTGCTTCAACCAGATCAAGGGCTTCGGCGATTACGGCTTTCCCGAAAGCCATGCGGCCAGCTTCGCGCTGCTGGTCTATGTCTCAAGCTGGCTGAAGTGCCATTACCCCGCGGCCTTCGCCTGCGCGCTGCTGAATTCGCAGCCGATGGGGTTCTATGCCCCGGCCCAGATCGTGCGCGATGCGCGCGAGCACGGGGTACCGCTGCGCGAGGCCGATGTGAATTTCAGCGAATGGGACAACACGCTGGAACCCGCGGGCAACGGCTTTGCCCTGCGGCTGGGCCTGCGGCAGGTCGAGGGGCTGGGGCGCGAGGCCGCCGAACGGCTGACCCGCGCGCGGCAGGAGCCCTTCCAGACCCTGGCCGATCTGGTCCTTCGCACCCGGCTGAACGGTCGCACGATCCGGGCGCTGGCGGCGGCCGATGCCTTCCGCTCGATGGGGCTGGATCGCCGCGCCGCCCTGTGGGAGGCCCGCGCCCTGCGCAACGCGCCCGATCTGCCGCTGTTCCGCCCCGGCGAGGACGAGGGGGCCGAGCCGCCGGCCGATCTGCCGCAGATGCCGCTTTGCGAACAGGTGGTGGCCGATTACCAGACCCTGCGCCTGTCGCTGAAGGCGCATCCGCTGGCCTTCCTGCGCGCCAGCATGGCGCGGCAGGGCTTCACCCCCGCGGCCGAGGTGGCCGGGATGGCGCAGGGCGCGCGGCTGCGGCTGGCGGGTCTGGTGCTGGTGCGCCAGCGCCCCGGCAGCGCCAACGGCGTCTGCTTCGTCACGCTGGAGGACGAGACCGGCGTCGCCAATCTGGTCATCTGGCCCAAGGTGATGGCGGCCTTCCGCAAGGTGGTGATGACCGCGCGGCTGATGCAGGTGAACGGCCGGGTGCAGCGCGATCCGCGGTCGGGGGTCGTGCATGTGGTGGCCGAGACGCTGGAGGACCGCAGCGACGTTCTTCTGCGCCTGTCGGACCGCAGCCTGGCCCCGCCGCTGTCGCGCGCCGACGAGGTGAAGCGGCCGATCCCGGCACCCAGCCGGGGCCACCCCCGCAACGCCCGCATCATCCCCGGCTCGCGCGATTTCCACTGAGCGGGCGTACCCGGGCCGCGGCTTAACCGCCGTCGGCCGCCGGCCCGCCCCCCTCGCCGACCGGATCGCCCGGCAGAGCCGCGATGCGGCTGCCGTCACCGATCTTCGTGCCGGGAAAGGCCACCACCCGATCGCCCGCCGCGAGGCCCGCGACCACCTCGGCCGTGGCGCTGTTCTGGTGGCCGATCGTCACCGGCGTCAGCACGGCGCGGCCGCCCTCTGCGCGGAACACGGCCCAGTGCCCGCCCGTGCGGAAAAGCGCGCCGATCGGCACCTGCAACACGCCCTCGCCGGACCACAGGACGATGCGCGCGAAAACCCGGTAGTTGTCGCCCAGCCCCGCCCGCCCGGCCGCCGGTGTCAGGATGTCCAGCCGCAGGCGCACACGCTGTTCCTCGATCCCCAGCGCAGACACCTTGGTGAAGGCCATCGGCTCGATCCGCCGGACCCGGGCCCGGATCGTCGCGGCGCCTCCCCAGCGTTCGATATGCGCGGGCGCGCCCGGCGCGACGTTCACCGCGTCCGAGGACAGAAGGTCCACCACCACCTCCAGATCGTCGAGGCTGCCGATGGTCAGCAGCAATTCGCCCGCCTGCACCGGGCGGGCGCTGGAATTGGCCAGCGACAGAACCGTGCCGGTGACCGGCGCCGTCAGATCAAGGCAGCAGGCGTCGGTCAAGGGCCCTTCGGCGCGGGTCGGGCCGACCAGTTGCGCCTGCATCCGGGCCAGCGTCGCCTCTTGCAGGCTGACCGCGGATCGGGCGGCGTCGACCGCGGCAGCCGTGGTCTGCCGGGCCGAGGCGGCATCTTCCAGCATCTGCTGGGGAATGGTGCCGCGCGCCGCAAGCGACTGGGCGCGGGCATATTCACCTTCGGCATGGCTCTGATCGGCCAGCGCCTGCGACAGCTTGGCCTTGGCAAGGTCAAGCGCGGCCAGGGCCTCGTCCACCGCCGCCTCGGCCTGGGCGCGCGCGCGAGCATCGAGGAAGGCGGGCTCCTGCGGCCGGATCGAGGCCACGACGGTCTGCCCCCCGGTCACCGCGTCGCCCACCTGCACCGGTGCGCGCGAGACGGTGCCGCCCATCGGCGCGGTCACGCCATAGACATTGCGGATGCGGGTCACGCCCTCGGCCGCCACGGTCACCTCCATCGGGGCGCTTGCGATGGTGACAAGATCGACCGGGATCGGCTGCGGCCAGAAGGCCCAGCCAAGCGCGCCCGCCAGCGCGAGGATGCCCAGAACGGCGGGGATGAGACGGTGGCGCATGTCAGTCCCTTTGCTTCAGGGCGGTTGCAAGGTCGATCCGGTCCAGCCTGCGGCGCACGACCAGCGCGGCGCCAAGCGCCGAGACCGCGGCGATGAGCGCGGCGACGGCATAGGTCTGCCGCGAGATCACCAGCGGGATGCGGATGAGGTCGGTGGAAAACCCGGCCGAGATCAGCGCGGAAAAGCCGTAGCCCCCCAGAAGGCCGGGCGGAATGGCCAGAAAGGTCAGCAGCATCAGTTCGCCCACCAGCACATAGCCCACCTCGGCGCGGGTGAAGCCCAGCACGCGCAGGCTGGCCAGTTCGTAGGACCGTTCCGAAAGCTGGATGCGGGCGGCGTTGTAGATGACGCCGACGGTAATCAGGACGCCAAGGACCGCATAGATCATGACGCTGCGGATCAGGTTCTCGCGGATCGTGGCATCGAACTGCGCCCGGATTCCTGTCCAGAGCAGCACGCCATCCACGGCCGGCGCGGTCTTCACCGCGGCGTAAAGCGCAGGCAGCCGGTCGGTATCCACCAGAAGGTTCAGCCGGTTCACCTGCGGGGCCACGCGCATCAGCGCGAAGAGCGCGGGCGCCGCGATATAGGCGGTTTCGCCCAGGCTTTGCGGCAGCACCCGCGACACCGCGACATCTACCGTGTCGCGCGGGGGGGCCAGAAGCGACAGGGTGACGACATCGCCCGGCGCAACGCCCAGCTTGGCCGCCAGCGTTTCGGGCAGCACGAGGCCCGCGGGCGGCATGGCCACGACGCGGCCGTTGCCGTCAAGCACCCGCACAAGGGTGTCGCCGTCGCTGCGCGCCTCGACCTGGGTCAGCGCGCTGCGCCAGCCGCGGGTCAGCCGGACCGGCAGGCCAAAGGCCCCCTCGACCCGCGTGACGCCGGGCAGGTGGGCGGCCGCCTCTGTCGCCGTCGCCGGAACGCTCCGGGCCAGATGCAGCGTGACCTGCTGGCGGTTGGTGCGGGTGAATGCCTCGTCGATCACGGCGGCGATGGAATCGAAGGTGAAGAAGCAGGCGACCAGAACCGACATCGCGGCACTGACGCCCAGCACGGTCACCGCGGCGCGCCCCGGCCAGCGCGTGATCGAGCGCAGGATCATCATCGTGGTCTGTCGCAGCCCCATCCTGATGGCGGCCGCGTCGATCCGGCCCAGGCGGTAAAGCGGCGGGGCGGGCGGCTGCATGGCGACCGCGGGCCGCAGCCGTGCACTGGCATTGACGGCGCGCACCGCGCCCAGCGCCACGGCGCCAAGCCCCATCACCGCCGAGATCGCGAAGCTTGCGGTTCCCGGCGCGTAGATCAGGTAGGGGAAGCGGTAGAACTCGGTATAAAGCTGGGTCGTTCTTGCGCCCAGCCAGGCGCCCGCGATCCAGCCCAGCAGCACGCCCCCGACCCCGATGCCGATCGAGAGCTTCAGGTAATGCACCGCGATCTCGCGGCCGGTGAAGCCCATCGCCTTCAGCAGGCCGATGACCGGGCGTTCCAGCAGGATCAGGCGGCTGAGCACCATGTTCACCAGAAAGGCGGACACGATCAGGAAGATCGGCGGCAGGATCAGAGCCATCGCGCCAAGCTGGCCAAGCTCGCCGCGCAGGAAGGTGTCGGACACCTGCTGTTCGCGGCCATGCGCGCCGGTGCCGCCATAGGGCGCCAGCACGCGGTCGACCGCGGCAATCACCGCGGCTTCCGAGGCGCCGCGGGTCAGGCGAAGGCTGAGGTCGTTGAACGCCCCCGAAAGCCCCGCCGCGGCCGCCGCGGGTTCCTCGTTCATCCAGATCACGCCGTAGTGGCGATCGTCGGGCATCAGGGCGCCGGGGCCGATCAGGTAGACGAACTCGGGCGACAGCACGAGGCCGACCACCCGAAGCGCGCGCCGCTGGCCGTTCAGGATGGCGGCAAAGCTTGCGCCGGGGGCAAGCCCGTTCGCCTCGGCGAAGTTCTCGGACAGGGCAACCTCGTCGATGCGGCCCGGCTCGGGCAGCCGCCCAAGGCGCACGGTGGGGCGGTTCAGGACCGGCGCGCCCGCGGCCGGCAGCGACAGCAGGCGGGCCTGCGCGGGTTCGACCATGCCCGGCAGATCGACGACGACGTTCATCGACACGCGCGCCTCGACCTGGGCCACGCCCGGGATCCGGGCGATCTCGGGCAGAAGCTGCTTCGGCACCCGGGTGGCGGCGGCGAAGATCTGGGCGAAGTGGCCGCGGTCGTAGTAGGCGTCGCGCGTCAGCCGAAGCGAGCGTTCGGTGCCGGTCGCCAGCACCAGCACCATCACGCCACAGCCCAGCACCAGGGCGATGGCCAGGCATTGCGCCCAGAGGCGGCGCAGGTCGCGCATCAGCTTGAGGTCCAGCGCGCGCATCACCATTCGATCCCCGCCGGTTCCATCCGCTGGGGGTTCTCCTCGATCGAGGCGACCCGCCCGTCGGCCAGGCGGATGGTGCGATGGGCGATCCGGCGGATGGCCGCGTTATGGGTGATCAGCGCGGTGATGGTTCCCAGATCGCGGTTCGCCTCGTAGAGCGCCTCGAGCACGGTCACCCCGGTGGCGCTGTCGAGCGCCCCCGTCGGCTCGTCGCACAGCAGCACCTCTGGCCGCTTGGCGATGGCCCGCGCGATAGCGACGCGCTGCTGCTCGCCGCCCGACAGTTCGGCCGGAAAATGGGCCAGTCGGTGGCCAAGGCCCACCCGTTCCAGCGCCTCTTCCGGCCGCATCGGCCGTTTCGCGATCTCGGTGACCAGCGCCACGTTTTCCCTGGCCGTCAGGCTGGGCACCAGATTGTAGAACTGGAAGACAAAGCCCACATGCTCGCGCCGGAAGGCGGTCAGCGCGGCATCGCTCATGCCGGTCAGCTCGTGCTCGCGGAAGAAGATGCGCCCGGTCGAGGGGATGTCGAGCGCGCCAAGGATGTTGAGCAGCGTCGACTTGCCCGACCCCGAGGGGCCGAGCAGCACGACAAGTTCGCCCTCGTAAAGCGCCAGATCGATCCCCCTCAGCGCCTGCACCGCGATGGCGCCGCTGGCATAGGTCTTGGTCAGGCCCTCGACCCGAAATGCGACTTGATCCGACATCCTGCGCTCCGGTTTTCCGCCAGGATGGCCTTCCGGCAAGGCCCGCGTCTTGATCCGGGGCAAGCGCCCCGGGGCGCCGCGGGTGGCGGCGCCCCTTCGGCCTTGGCTATTGCAGGTAGGTCTCGTTTCCGCGCTGGACGACCATCACCCGGTCGCCGACCCGGAAGCGGCTGGAGGCCTGGATGACGGTCATGCTGCCACCGTTGTCCAGCCGCACCGTCCACGCCGCCGACTGATAGGTGCGCTGTTGCGTGGCGATGTTGCTGCCGATCACCGCCCCGGTCAGCGCGCCGGCACCGGTCATCAGATCCTTGCCGCTTCCGGCGCCGAACTGGTTCCCGATGATCGCGCCCACCAGCCCGCCGGTGACGGCGCCCACGATCTGGTCGCCATTCGACGTCCGTTGCATGGTGACGGGGCGGACCTGGACGATCGTGCCGTACTGGATGTAGTCCGGCTGGGTCGAATAACTGTCGGACGAGTAATACGGCCCCGGCTGCGGTTCGCAGGCCGCAAGCAGCGCGGCGAAGGGCAGCAGCAGTGCGGTTCTCTTCAGGCTCATTGCATCCTCCTTGTGGCTATGGCGTGCAGGGTGTCAGTGGGTCGCCGGATCGCGCAGCCGCAGGCGATCGCGGTCGCGGTCGAAGTCCTGCTGGAAGAGGCGGTCGCGGGTGCGGTCCCGGTTGGGATCGAGGTTGTCCCAGAGCAGCTTGCCGCTGCGCATGTCATAGACAAGCTCGCGCAATTCGCTGCCCCGGCGGGCCGTGATGCGAAGCTGGTTATGTTCCCGCACAGTCTGCATCAGGGTGAACCCCTGCTGCTGCAACGCCTGGTCCGCGCCAAATGCCGGCCCCTGGGGACCCTGCATTCCCTTCTGCCCCTGAGCATTCGCGCCAGACGCGGCCAGTGCCGAAATGATCGTGATGACAGCAAGATAACGCATTCGCTTCCCCCTTTTCAGTGCACGACAACATTGTCGAATTACACTTTTGCCCGGGGATTCGGCGGCGTCCTTGACATGGAGCAAGCGCGGATGAAAAAAGGCAGCCGGCGGCCGGAAAAGACAGGGCGCAGGAATTGAAAATCCCTGCGCCCGCGATGAATTCACGCCGTCGGATCAGAGCCGCTGAAGCGGAATCCGCACGCTGAACGAAATGACCCCGGCATTGTTGTTGAAGGTCAGCGGTTCGCTCGGTACGGATGAACCCACATCCGCCGTATATCCGCCCTTCGCGGTACCAAAATGATAATACCGATAGGCCAATTCCAGCATGATCGGCGGGGCGCCCGCAGAGGTGATCTGATAGGAGACCCCGACCCCGAGCGACAGTGCGGCGCTCGTGCTGGTGTGGCCTGCGAAGGTGCGGTTGACCGGACTGGTGGCGGTGTTGGTGCGCGTCCAGGGGCCAACCTCGTTGTTGGCGAACCCGATGCCTGCCACCACAAAGGGTTGCAGCCTGGAATTCACGCCCATTCGTTCGAAGGGCGAGAAGAAGACGTTGCCCATCACCGCGGTGGTGGCCACCGACCCGGCGGTGATGTCGGCATGTATGCCCGGCGTGGTATGCGGGCCGGTGACATCCGACCGGCCGACCTGCAGCAGGCTGATGTCGCCGCGGAACCCGTTCATCCAGTCATAGCCGACGGCCAGACCGGCAAAGCCTGCCCGCTTGCCGCCCAGATCGAAATCGACCCTTGGATCGGTGGGATAGCCCGGGGGCAACCAATGGCCGTCGCCGAAGCTTGGCGACGACACGCCCAGTTCGGCGCGCACGTAAGGCCCGTAGGTCACGCTGGCGACGCCCAGTTTCAGAAGCCCGGCAGAATCCTGTGCAAGGCCCGGCCCGGCCGCCGCCACGCCAAGGGCGGACACCCCCGCCAGAAGAATGCGTTTTCTACCCGTCATGTTACTCCTGCCTCGAAAACGTCCGAACGCGCCGGAACACCCACTGCATCTTGTGCGTTATGTAACGGCAGCATCCGCCCACCTCGGCTGCATCGCAAGGCGGCATCGCGACCCGCCGCCACATGGCTGACATATGTCGCAAAGATCATACACCGCAGCGGCCGGTTCACCGGGGCGCGACAGACTGCCCCCCGGACATGCGACGGCTGCCCCGACGAAGGCCGGGGCAGCCGCATGTATCGCCGCAGTCTCAGCCGTGGCCGGCCAGAACCGCAATCCGGATCGCCTCGGCATCCGCCGCAAGCTTTTCCGCGTCGGTGCCGGTGACCGGCGCCCCCAGGATGGTCGTGATCGCGATCACAGTATCCGTGGTGATCGGCACGGTCTTGTCGGACGCCACCCCCAGGAAGACGGCCTCCAGTTGCTCGGGGCTGCTGGTCACGCCCAGTGTCGACAGCTTCGTGTCCCCATCCAGGGCATCCTTCAGCAGCGCCAGGTTCTGCAGCGGCGAGTCGATGTAGGAGACGCTATCGAAATTCAGCGACAACTGTTCGATCGCCTGATCGAGGGTCAGGTTGTAGAAGCTGACCATCTCGGGCGAGATCGACGCAAGCGCCTCGTCATAGGCGCGCTGCAGGACATGGTCCGGCGAGCGTGCCACGTTCAGACGCCCCAACTCGACTTCGGGGATGCCTTCCTGCGCCCAGACGGGCTTGCCCCCGCCCGATGACGACGGCGAGCCCGCATGCGGCCCCTTGGCGTCCGAGTCCGCGCTCGGGCCGCCCTGCCCCTCGCCCTTGCCCTCGTTCGTGCCCTGGCCGCTCTGGGCGCCCTTGCCGCCCTGCCCCTGGCCGCCCTGCTTGCCCTTGCCGGTATCCTGGCCGGTTCCGTCCTGGGCCCAGGCGGCGGTGCCGATCTGGCCAAGCCGCACGCCCCAGTTCGTCCCCATCACCAACGCTCCGACGGCCGCCGTGGTGGCCAGCAGAACAACAGTCTTACGCATCGCACTTGCCTTCGGCATCTGACGCCCCTCCTGTGGGAACTGAGTTTGCTCAATGACAGAAATGTGAACTGATTCTATCATTCCGTCTTTGACATGTATCAATGCGGCGGCGGCGCGATGCCGCACAGAACCGGCACCGGCAGCGACGTGAACTAATTTATCAATTAAAACAGAGCCATAGCGTGATTTTTTCCACTGCGGAAACGCTCGGACGGGGCCTGGAGTCCGGCCCTTCACGGCTCATCGCGCGCGCTAGCGGCGCGTCAACGGGCGGTGTCAGCGGTATCGGCCATCGCTCGAACCTGCGGGGCAAAGGCCTTTGGTCACCGGCCCGTCGCAGAGACCGGGCCCGATGCTAGCCGGGCAGACACCCCCTGCTCGCGCGCTCGTGCCTGCACTCCGCGCCGGTCAATGGCAGGGCAACCGATTGATGTCTGATGACCATTTTGGCGGAACCGGGGCAACGGCCCGGTTGGCGCCAGCGTATCCGCAGGCCACCTGTCACGAAAACTTGTAGGAACAGCAACAATTCGCTGATCTGCGGGGGGGCATGAGCAAGAATTTGCCCAAATCATGTGCAATCGATGGTCCCCGTCAGGCAGACTCTGGGCCTGGCTTCTGCGGAACGGGTGTGGGCACGCCCGACGCAGACAGAACGGGGGGACATTTTGACACGTATTGTTTGTAAAGTTTCAGATCGGATCGCGCGAAACCTTGGCGCCTTTGCAGCAGGACGGAGCGGCGCCGTGACGGCCGATGCCGTCATCTGGATCCCGGTATTCATCTTCATCCTGTTTCTGATCAGCGAGGTCTCGATGGCCTTTGCAGGCGAAACGGCGATCACCCATGTCATCGACGATGCCAACCGGCTTTATGCCGTCGGGTATTTTCAATCGGCGGCAGAGGCGGAAGCCTTCATCCGGGACAAGCTGCCGCAACTGTCCCCGACGATGACGGTGTCGATCACCGAGACGAACAAGATCATCAACACGGCCGTCACCGTTCCGCTGCTGTCGATCACCAACCTGAATGTCATCCAGCAATTCTCGGGCATCACGCTGACCGTCTCTGGCGAACAGCTTTCGGAGGGGTGAATGACACGGGTCATGCACAGGCTTCGGCGGTGGCGCGCGGATCAGGGCGGCGTCATCACCGTGTTTTCGCTGTTTCTTCTGGTGATCTGCCTGATGATCGGCGGTCTTGCGATCGATTACGGCAATGCGATCCGCGCGCGGACAACCTTGCAGAAGACCGCGGACGCGACCGCGCATGCCGCACTGGTCTATCGGGAATTCGCGACCAGCGATGCGGCGACGACCCAGGCGATCTCTTTCGCCTATTCGGATCTGTCATCGTCGCGGGCTGGAGATTTCGTCCAGCCTGCCGACATCCAGTTCGGCA
>JAJZVD010000053.1 GCA_021845805.1 Pseudomonadota bacterium
AGCCCCGCGCGCGCATCATCGCGGCGGCATGGGCCAGGAAGATGTGCGAGGCCGCGCCCTTCCACCGCATGTCCGAGGGCGGGAAATGGCGGCCGATGTCGCCCGCGGCCAGCGCACCATAGATCGCGTCGGTCAGCGCATGCATCCCCACATCGGCATCGGAATGGCCCACAAGCCCTTGCCCATGCGGAATTTTCACCCCGCACAGCCAGACGTGGTCGCCCGGGCCGAAGGCGTGCACGTCAAAGCCGTTGCCCGTTCGGATGTCCATGCGGCGCCCCTTCAGCAGCGTCTCGGCGCGCGCGAAGTCGCCGGGAAAGGTCAGTTTCAGATTGTCCTCTTCGCCCTCGACGATCTGCACGTCAAGGCCCGCGGCGCGCGCCACCTCGACATCATCGAGCGCGCCGCCCGGATGGGCGCGATGGGCGGCAAGGATCGCGGGGAAATCGAAGGCCTGCGGCGTTTGCGCGCGATACAGGCCCGCCCGGTCGACCGTGCCCGCGACCAGCCCGCCCGCGCCGCGCCAGAGCGCATCCGTCACCGGCAGCGCGGGGGCGGCGGCCGGGCCATGATCCAGCGCGGCCAGCAGGCGGCGGATCAGCGCCGCGCCCACCAGCGGGCGGGCGCCATCGTGGATCAGCACGCGGGCGGTGTCGCTGCCCGCAAGCGACTCCAGCGCCGCGCGCACCGAGGCGTCGCGCGTGGCCCCCCCCGCCACGACAGAGACGCGCGGCCCCAGGAGCGGGGCGGCGCGTTCAATGTCATCGGGATGCAGCACCAGCAGGATGTGGTCGACCTCGGGCAGGGCCGCGAAGGCATCGAGCGTGTGGGCCAGCACGGGGCGACCGGAAAGCGGGCGCCACTGCTTGGGCTGGCCTTCGCCCGCGCGCGTCCCGCGCCCGGCCGCAACAAGGATCGCAACGCTTCGCATGGCACCCCTTTCCAACACCGCGACCTGTTTAGGCGATGCCGGGGGGCGTGACAACGCTGCGAGGGGATCGGGCAGAATCGCCTATTTTTTGTGCATTTCACGCTTTACCATCCCCGCGGGGCGCACCGGCGTTGCGTTGCCGGGGGCAAGGGCCTAGCTGACGGGATACGCGCAAGGATTGAGCATGTGATGATTAGACTGGCACAGACGCCTCTGACCCCGCCGGTGCTGCTGGCGCCGATGGCCGGGATCACGGATCTGCCGTATCGGCGGCTGGTCTCGCGGTTCGGCGCGGGTCTGGTGGTCAGCGAGATGGTGGCCAGCCGCGAGGTCGTCTGCGCCCAACCCGAGGCGCGCGGGCGGGCCGAACTGGGCCTGGGCGAGGCCGCAACCGCCGTGCAGCTTGCCGGGCGCGAGGAATACTGGATGGCCGAGGCCGCCCGTCTGGTCGAGGCGCAGGGCGCGCGCATCATCGACATCAACATGGGCTGCCCCGCGCGGCGGGTGACCACCGGCTATGCGGGATCGGCGCTGATGCGCGATCTGGATCATGCGCAGCGGCTGATCGAGGCGGTGGTGGGCGCGGTGAAGGTGCCGGTGACGCTCAAGACCCGGCTGGGCTGGGATCACGGCGCGCTGAACGCCGCCGATCTTGCGCGGCGCGCCGAGGGGGCGGGGGTGCAGATGATCACGATCCACGGCCGCACGCGCTGCCAGTTCTACACCGGCCAGGCCGACTGGGCCGCGATCCGTGCGGTGACGGAGGCGGTGTCGATCCCGGTCATCGCCAATGGCGACATCGTGACGGCCGCGGATGCCGCCACGGCGCTGCGGCTGTCGGGCGCCGACGGGGTGATGGTGGGGCGGGGCGCGCAGGGCCGCCCCTGGGCGCTGGCGTCGGTTGCCGCGGGGCTTGGCTACGGCGCGGCGCCGGCGGTGCCGCAGGGCGCGGCGCTGGCCGACCTGGTAGAGGAACATCACGCCATGGTGCTGTCGTTCTACGGCACGACGCTGGGGATGCGCGTCGCGCGCAAGCATCTGGGCTGGTACTGCGAAACCGCCGGGGTGGGCCCGCACGACCGGCAGGCACTCTTGACCGCGGACGGCCCCGAGGCGGTCAAGGGCCTGATCCGCCGCGCGTTCGCCGACTGCGCGCAGGTGGCGGCATGACCCCCATTCCCGAGCCCGGCATCGTCTGGACCTCGTTGCCGATCCCGGCGCTGATCCTGGATGCCGCGAACCGGATCACCCATGCCAATCCCGCGGCCGAGAATTTCCTGAACGCCTCGGCCCGCCAGCTGCGCGGCATCCCGGCGCTGGACCGGCTGGCGATCGACGCCCCGCTGGAGGAAGCCTTCGCCCGCGTGCGCGATAACCAGTCGGCGGTCTTCCTGAACGATGTCGAGGTCAGCACCGGCGAGCGGCCGCCCGGGCAATGCACCGTGCAGATCGCGCCCATCTCGGACCGGCCCGAGGCGCTGCTGCTGCTGATTTCGCCGCGCGACATCGCCGACCGGCTGGGCCAGTCGAAGACGGTGAAATCCGCCGCCAAATCCGCCATCGGCATGGCCGAGATGCTGGCGCATGAAATCAAGAACCCGCTGGCCGGGATCTCGGGGGCCGCGCAGCTTCTGTCGATGGGCCTTGGCGGCGAGGACCGCGAGCTGACCGACCTGATCGTCGAGGAAACCCGGCGGATCGTGAAGCTGCTGGAACAGGTCGAGCAGTTCGGCAACCTGCGCCCGCCCGAACGCCACGCGGTGAACATCCACGACGTGCTGGACCGGGCGCGCAAGTCGGCGCTGGTGGGCTTTGCCGCCCGGATGCAGATCGTGGAAGATTACGACCCCTCGCTGCCGCCCGCCTGGGCGGATGGCGACCAGCTTCTTCAGGTCTTCCTGAACCTCTTGAAGAACGCGGCCGAGGCGGCGGGGGCGCGGGGCGGCACCATCCGGCTGCACACCTTCTACGACCAGTCGCTGCGGCTGCGGCGCAAGGACGGCCAGCGCAACGCCGTGCCGTTGCAGATCGAGGTGATCGACGACGGCCCCGGTCTGCCGCCCGAGATCGCCTCGGAGATCTTCGAGCCCTTCGTTTCGGGGCGCGAGAACGGCACCGGGCTGGGCCTGGCGCTGGTGTCGAAGATCATCACCGATCACGACGGCTGGATCGCCGTCGATTCAGTCCCCGGTCGCACCGTGTTCCGCGTGTCGCTGCCGGTCGTTCCCAAGAGTATGGAGACAGAGTGATGGACGGCACGGTTCTGGTGGCGGATGACGACCGGACGATCCGCACGGTCCTGACGCAGGCGCTGACGCGGGCGGGCTGCAAGGTTCACGCGACCTCGTCGCTGATGACGCTGATGCGCTGGGTGGAAGAGGGGAAGGGCGATCTGGTCATCTCGGACGTGATCATGCCCGACGGCAACGGGCTCGAGGCGCTGCCGCGCATCTCCCGGGAACGGCCCGGCCTGCCGGTGATCGTGATTTCCGCCCAGAACACGATCATGACGGCGATCCAGGCCGCCGAGGCCGAGGCCTATGACTATCTGCCCAAGCCCTTCGATCTGCCCGACCTGATGAAGCGGGCGGCGCGTGCGCTGGAGGCCAAGCGCCGCGTGGCCCCGCGCAAGCCCGAGCCGCGGGCCGAGGGCGAGGACCTGCCGCTGGTGGGGCGCACGGCGCAGATGCAGGCGCTGTACCGGCTGGTGGCGCGGGTCATGAACACCGACCTGCCGGTGCTGGTCACCGGCGAATCCGGCACCGGAAAATCGCTGATCGCGCGGGCGATCCACGATTTTTCCGACCGCCGCAGCCAGCCCTTCGTGGTCGTGTCGGGGGCCGACCTTGCCGCGGCCGACGGGCCGGCCGCGATCCTGGCCCGGGCGCGGGGCGGCTCTGTCGTGTTCGACGAGGTCTCGGACTATGACGACGAACAGCAGGCGCGCGTGGTGCGGATGCTGGATGCGCTGGGGGATCACGCGCCGCGGGTGATGGCCACCAGCCAGGCCGATCTGTCCGCCCGGATCGACGCGGGACGGTTCCGGCGCGACCTCTTCTACCGGCTGGGCGGGGTCAGCATCGCGGTGCCCGCGCTGCGCGAACGGCTGGACGACATTCCGCTGCTGGCCGACCATTTCCTGGCCCGCGGCGACCGCGAGGTGGGCACCCGCCGGCGTTTTTCGCCCGAGGCGCTGGGGCTGGTGCGCGCCTACAGCTGGCCGGGCAACGTGCGGCAGCTGGAAAACACCGTGCGGCGGCTGGTCGTCACCTCGTCCGAGGAAGAGATCACCCGCGCCGAGGTGGAGGCGGTGCTGGGCAGCCAACCCGCAATGGAGCCGCTGAAGGGCGGCGGCGAGGGGGAAAAGCTGTCAACCTCGGTCGCGCGCCATCTCAAGCGCTACTTCGACCTGCACGGCGGCGCGCTGCCCCCGCCGGGCGTCTATCAGCGCATCCTGCGCGAGGTGGAACTGCCGCTGATCGAGATCGCGCTGGATGCCACCGCGGGAAATCAGGCAAAATGTGCCGATCTTCTGGGGATCAACCGCAATACCTTGCGCAAGAAGATCACCGATCTGGATATTCGCGTGACTCGTCGTCGAAAGTTGATGTAAAAGCGCAACAGATGCGTGGCATGTTGGTGCCACGCGGACATGCGTGACCCGGACACAGGCGGCGGGGGGAAGGGCCCCGACAGGACGAGGATTCGGGTGCAGCGGGCGGCACGCAACCTGACGGTGCAGCGCATCAACTGGCTGCGCAAGCAACGGCGCATCCAGACGGCGGCAACGCTGGCGCTGGTGGTGTTGGGGCCTGCGCTGGCGCTGGCGACCTATCTGGTCTTCGGCCCGTTCAGCCGTGGCGCCTCGTCGCCCGCCCTGCGCGTCGTGCTGCTGGCCGACCTGATCTATGTGCTGGTCGTCGCGGCGCTGGTGCTGATCCGCATTGCGCGGATGATTTCCGACCGCCGCTCGCGCTCGGCCGGCTCGCGGCTGCACATGCGGCTGACGGGCGTCTTCGTGGTCATCGCGCTGATCCCCACGATCCTTGTCGCCACCTTCGCGGTGCTGACGGTGAATGTCGGGCTCGAGGGGTGGTTTTCCAGCCGCGTGCAGGCGGTGGTGGCCAGTTCGCTGGCGGCCGCGCAGGCCTATGAGGGCGAACACCGGCATGACCTGACGGTGGATACCGATGCGCTGACCCGGTTCCTGGACGACGCGCGGGGCCAGAACCTGTATCTGGACGATGGCGACCTGCGGCAGTTGCTGACGCAGGGGCAGGCCAAGATCCAGCGCGGCTTGCGCAGCGCCTATGTGATCGACGGCACCGGCCAGATCCGGGCGCGGGGCGAACGGTCGTACCTGTTCAACTACAATGCGCCGACGCCCGAACAGTTGCAGCAGGCCGCCGCGGGCCAGACCGTGCTGATCGACGACTGGAACAACAACGAGCTGCGCGCGCTGCAGGTGCTGGCGGCCTACCCCGACCGCTACCTTTACGTCTCGCGCGTCGTGGATGGCAATATCCTGAAACTGCTGGATGAAACGCAGCAGACCGTGCATCTCTACAAGCAGCTTGAAAGCAACCGCGGGCAGCTTCTGTTCGAATTCGGCCTGCTTTATCTGGGCTTCGCGCTGATCCTGATCCTGGCCGCGATCTGGCTGGGGCTGTGGTTCGCCGAACGGCTGGCGCGCCCCGTCGGGCGGCTCGCCGGGGCGGCGCAGCGGGTGGGGGCGGGCGATCTGGACGTGCAGGTGCTGGAGGAGGAGGGCGACGACGAGATCGCCATGCTGGGCCGCATCTTCAACCAGATGACGCGCCAACTGAAGGGCCAGCGCGACGCGCTGATGCAGAACAACCGCCAGACCGAAGCCCGCAGGCGGCTGTTCGATTCGGTGCTGTCCTCGGTGACGGCGGGGGTGATCGGGCTGGATGCCAACGGGTGTCTCGATTTCCTGAACCGCTCGGCGCTGCGGCTTCTGGCGCTGGACGAGGGGCGCGACATCGGCCGCGACCTGGGGCTGGCGGTGCCCGAGTTCCTGGCGCTGTTCGAACGGCTGCGCGACGGCGCGGGCGTGGTGGTGCAGGAAGAGATCAAGGTCAGCCGCAAGGGTCGGCTGGAAAGCCTGCTGGTGCGGATGGCGACGCGGCGCAGCGACTCGGGGCGGCTGGAAGGCTATGTGGTGGCCTTCGACGACGTGACCGACCTGGTCAGCGCGCAGCGCATGGCCGCCTGGGGCGATGTGGCGCGCCGCATCGCGCATGAGATCAAGAACCCGCTGACGCCGATCCAGTTGTCGGCCGAGCGGATCAAGCGCAAGTTCCGCCCGCTGGTGGGCCCCGAGGTCGAGGCGCTGGACCAGTATACCGATGTCATCGTGCGCCAGACCAACGACCTGCGCCGGATCGTGGACGAGTTTTCCCGCTTTGCCCGGATGCCCGAGCCCGAGCGCGCCGAACATGACCTGACGCGGCTGATGCGCGATGCGGTGGTGTTGCAGGAATCCGCCTTGCACGGCGCCCGCCTTGTGGCAGACATACCCGAAAAGCCCGTGCTGCTGGAAATCGATCCGACACTGATGTCGCAGGCGCTGACAAACCTGATAAAGAACGCCGGAGAAGCGATTGAATCGCTTGTTGAAAAGGGCGCGCCCGATGGCTATGCCCCAGAGGTACGGGTCAGCCTGGAAACCGACGATCAGGCCGCCGTGATCCGGATTGCCGACAACGGGATCGGGCTGCCGGAAGACCGCGCGCGGCTGTTCGAGCCCTATGTGACGACGCGCGCCAAGGGCACCGGCCTGGGGCTGCCGATCGTCAAGAAGATCATCGAGGACCACGGCGGCACGCTTGCCTTGGTCGATGCGCCGCCCTTTGCCGACGGGGCCCGGGTCGGCGCGATGGCAGAGATCCGGTTGCCGCTGCTGGCGCGCCCCGCGCGCCCGGCGCGCGACCGCAGGGGAACCGTGGCCGCCGAGGCGGACGCCGGGACGAAACAGGGGTAGGGCATGAGCGGCATTCTGATTGTCGATGACGAGCGCGACATCCGCGAGCTGATCTCGGACATCCTGCGCGACGAGGGCTACACGACGCGGCTTGCGGGCAGTTCGGACGAGTGCATGGCCGAGATCAACGCCGAGGCGCCGTCGCTGATGATCCTGGACATCTGGCTGAAAGACAGCCGGATGGACGGCATCGACATCCTCAAGACGGTGAAGCGTGACAACCCCGACGTGCCGATCATCATCATCTCGGGGCATGGCAACATCGAGATCGCGGTGGCCGCGATCAAGCAGGGGGCCTACGACTTCATCGAGAAGCCGTTCAACATCGACCAGCTTCTGGTGGTGGTCAGCCGCGCGATGGAAACCTCGCGGCTGCGGCGCGAGAACAGCGAACTGCGCCGCCGCGACGTGACCACGGCCGACATGATCGGATCGGGTGCGGCCTTCAAGACGTTGAAATCGCAGCTGGACAAGGTGACGAAGTCGAACGGCCGGGTGATGCTGTCGGGCCCGCCCGGATCGGGCAAGGAGGTGGCGGCGCGCTACATCCACGCCCAGTCGCACCGCGCGGCGGGGCCGTTCGTCACCGTCACCAGCGCCTCGATCCGCCCCGACCGGATGGAAGAGGTGCTGTTCGGCCGCGAAACCCCCGAACGGGGGCTGGAGGCGGGGCTGCTGGAACAGGCGCATGGCGGGGTGATCTATTTCGACGAGGTGGCCGACATGCCGCTGGGCACCCAGTCGAAGATCCTGCGCGTGCTGGTGGAACAGCAGTTCAGCCGGGTGGGCGGAACCGACAAGGTGCGGGTGGACCTGCGCGTCATCTCGTCGACAACGCGCGACCTGAAGGCGGAAATCGCGGCGGGCCGGTTCCGCCAGGAGCTGTACGACCGGCTGAACGTGGTGCCGATCGCGGTGCCCGCGCTGGACGAACGGCGCGAGGACATCCCCGAGCTGGTCGCCCATTTCATCGAGCAGTTCAACCGCACTCAGGGCCTGCCCCTGCGCGAAGTCTCGGAAGAGGCGACCGCGCTTCTCCAGACGATGCAATGGCCCGGCAACGTGCGCCAGTTGCGCAACGTGATCGAGCGCGTGCTGATCCTGGGCGAGGGCGCGGGCCCGATCGAGCCGCGCGAACTGCCCGGCCGCGAGGGCAGCAGCGAAGGCGACGGGCGCATCGTTCTGTCGGGCGGGCTTGCCACGCTGCCGCTGCGCGAGGCGCGCGAGCTGTTCGAACGGGAATACCTGCTGACCCAGATCAACCGCTTCGGCGGCAACATCAGCCGCACGGCCAGTTTCGTGGGCATGGAACGTTCCGCGCTGCACCGCAAGCTGAAATCGCTGGGGGTTGTCACCACCGCCAAATCGGGGGGCCGGATCGCCCATCTGGACGAGGACGAGGAAGAGCCCGAATAGGCCCCCGCGAATAGGTCCGTAACGGACTGTTTTTGGGGCTGGAATCTCCTCCGGCTCCGCTCCATACTTAATGTGCGCAGGGCTTGCCCTGACGCCGAGGGACTCCGTGCGACACCATAAAGGCAAAAAAACAGATGGCCGCCGAAAAACAGAATTTGCAGGATGCGTTTCTGAACCATGTCCGGAAGACCAAGATTCCGGTCACGATTTTCCTGATCAACGGCGTGAAGCTGCAGGGTGTCATCACCTGGTTCGACAACTTCTGTGTGCTCCTGCGCCGCGACGGGCAATCGCAACTGGTTTACAAACATGCGATCTCGACCATCATGCCGGGCCAGCCCATCAGCCTTTACGATGGCGAGGACTGAGGACGCCCATGTCTGAGGCCCATGTCTGAGGCGGGCCCGACGCGGGCCTATGTGCTCCACCCCGATCTGAAAAGCGACCGCGGCCGCCGCACGGCGGAGCTTGCGCTGGCCGAGGCGGTCTCGCTGGCCGCGGCGCTGCCGTCGCTGACGGTGGCGGGGGCAGAGGTCGTGCGCGTGCCGCGCGTGGCGCCAGGGATGCTGTTCGGCTCGGGGAAGGTGGCCGAGCTGAAGGCGCGGATGCAGGCCGAGGAGGTCGGGCTGGTGCTGGTGGACGGGCCGGTCAGCCCGGTGCAGCAGCGCAACCTGGAAAAGGAATGGGGCTGCAAGCTTCTGGACCGGACCGGGCTGATCCTGGAGATTTTCGCCGACCGCGCCCGCACGCGCGAAGGTGTGCTGCAGGTGGAACTGGCCGCGCTGAGCTATCAGCGCACCCGGCTGGTGCGGGCCTGGACCCACCTGGAACGCCAGCGCGGCGGCTTCGGCTTTGTCGGCGGCCCGGGCGAAACCCAGATCGAGGCCGACCGCCGCGCCATCGACGACCAGGTGGTGAAGCTGAAGCGCCAACTGGAAAAGGTGGTGAAGACCCGCGAGCTGCACCGCGCGGCGCGGCGCAAGGTGCCGTTTCCGGTGGTCGCGCTGGTGGGCTATACCAACGCCGGAAAATCCACGCTGTTCAACCGGATGACCGGCGCCGAGGTGCTGGCCAAGGACATGCTTTTCGCCACGCTCGACCCCACGATGCGGGGGGTTGTGCTGCCTTCGGGGCGCAAGGTGATCCTGTCGGATACGGTGGGCTTCATCTCGGACCTGCCGACGCAGCTGGTCGCGGCCTTCCGTGCCACGCTGGAAGAGGTGCTGGAAGCCGACCTGATCCTGCATGTGCGGGACATCAGCCACCCCGAAACCGAAGAACAGGCCGCCGATGTGCGCGAGATCCTGACCTCGCTGGGCGTCAGCCGCGATGTGCCCCAGCTTGAGGTCTGGAACAAGATCGACCTGGTCGAGGGCGAGGCCCGCGCCGCGCTGGAGGTGCAGGCCGCGCGCGGCGAGACGATCCTGACCGCCTCGGCGCTGACGGGCGAGGGGCTGCCCGCGCTTCTGGACGCGATCTCGGCCGAACTGGACGAGGAACGGGTCGAGCGCAGCTTCGTGCTGCCCTTCGCCGACGGGCGGCGGCGCGCCTGGCTGCATGAACAGGGCGTGGTGCAGCAGGAGGTGGCCGCCGACGACGGCTATCGGCTGACCGTGCGCTGGACGGCGCGGCAGGAAAAGCGCTACCGCAGCCTGTGACGCGGCGGGCCCCGGCGGAACCGAGGCCGCGGCCTGCGTCGCGGCAGGGCGTTCAGTAATCGTGCAGGTCGTCGGGCAGCAGGGGCAGCGGCAGGTTCTGATAGCAGACCGGGCGCAGGAAGCGGCGGATCGACAGCGTCCCGACCGAGGTCGCCCCGAAATTGGTAGAGGCGGGGTAGGGGCCGCCATGCACCATCGCGTCGCAAACCTCGACCCCGGTGGGAAAGCCGTTCGCCAGCACCCGGCCCACCTTGCGTTCCAGGATCGGCAGCAGACGGCGGGCCAGCGCCATGTCGCCCGATTCCATCTGCAACGTGGCCGTCAACTGGCCCAGCAGGCTGTCGGCGAAGGCCAGCGTTTCCGCCTCGCCCCGGCTGCGCACCACAAGGCCAAGCGGGCCGAACACCTCTTCGCCCAGATCGTGGTTGGCCAGCCAGTCGGCCACCGTGGTTTCAAAGACATAGGGCGTCGCGTTGCGCCGGTCGCAGACCGAGGTCAGCACCGCGCGCACGCCCGCCGTGGCGGCGACCCGGTCGCGCCCGGCGCGGAAGCTTGCGGCGATGCCCGCCGTCAGCATGGTCTGGGGCGCGGCGCCGTCAAGCGCCTTGCCCACCGCCGCCAGGAACCGGTCGCCCGCCTCGCCCGTGGGCAGAACCACGATGCCCGGATTGGTGCAGAACTGTCCGGCCCCCAGGGTCAGCGAGGCCGCCCAGCCCTGCGCGATGGCCTCGCCCCGCGCCGCCAGCGCGGCAGGCAGCACGAAAACGGGGTTGGTGCTGCCAAGCTCGCCGAAGAACGGGATCGGTTCGGGCCGCCGCGCGCAAAGATCGAAGAGCGCACGCCCCGCGCCGAGCGAGCCGGTGAAGCCCACCGCGCGGATCGCCGGGTGCTGCACCAGCGCGGCCCCCACCTCGCGCGTGCTGCCCTGCACCAGCGAAAAGACGCCCGGATGCAGGCCTGCGGCGGCCACCGCCTCGGTGATCGCCTCGGCCACGATCTCGGCGGTGCCGGGGTGGGCGGGGTGGCCCTTCACGATCACCGGGCAGCCCGCCGCCAGCGCCGCGGCGGTGTCGCCCCCGGCAGTGGAAAACGCCAGCGGGAAGTTCGACGCGCCGAACACCGCCACCGGGCCGATCGGGCGCTGCATCATGCGGATGTCGGGGCGCGGCGGGGTGCGGCCGGGCAGGGCGGGATCGTGCCGCCGGTCAAGATAGGCGCCATCGCGGATATGGCGGGCAAAGAGCCGCAATTGCCCGGTGGTGCGACCCCGCTCGCCGTCCAGCCGGGCGGCGGGCAGGCCGGTTTCCCGGGTGCCGATCGCGGTGATGTCGGCCGCGCGCGCCTCGATCGCATCGGCGATCCGCTCCAGCAGGTCGGCCCGCACGGTGCGCGGCGCCCAGCCGAAGCCCGCGAAGGCATCCTCGGCGGCGCGGGCCGCGGCGTCGACCTCGGCGGCGGTGCCCTCGCAGATCAAGAGGCCCGGCCCCTCGGCCGGGTCCGAGGTGAAGCAGGACGCGCTCTTGACGCGCTGCCCGGCGATGAGGTGAAGGCCATGGGGCACAAAGGTCATCGGAAAATCCTTTCGTGTCGGCCGGCGGGCCGTTGCCGCCGGGATAGCCTGCCCGTGCCGGAAGGTCGAGCCGGTCAGCGCAGGGAAAGCCCGCGTGTGACCGATCCGCTTGCCGGAACCAGCGGGATCAGGCAGGCCTGCACCGCATGGTAAAGATCCGGCTTGCCGGTAAACACGCGCGACACCGGGCGCAGATCGTCATCGAGTTCCGGAAACCAGCCGCCGCGGGCGTGGTCGATCAGGTGATGCGTCGAGAAATCCCAGATCCGCCGATACCAGGCCTCGAACCGCGCATCGCCGCCGGTCTGGCGCAGCACCGCCGCGGCCGCGATGCCTTCGGCGCAGGGCCACCAGTAGCGGTCAGAGCGGGCAGGGCGGTCGTTCCAGTCCAGCGTGTAGTAGAAGCCGCCGCGCGCCCCGTTCCACCCGATCTCGCAGGTGCGCAGGAACAGCGCGCGCGCCGCCTCGATCATCCAGCCGTGCCGGCGCCCGCCCAGTTCCCACAGCTGGTTCAGAAGGCGGCTCCATTCCAGCGCGTGACCCGGCGTGGTGCCCGCGGGGCGGAACATCGGATCGCCCGCATAGTCGCGGTCCACCTGCCAGTCGGCGGTGAAATGCTCGGCCACCCGCCAGCCCTCGGCCCGGGCGTGGCGGTCGATGATCAGCGCCGCGATGCGCTCGGCCATCGTCAGGTACATCCGCTCGCCCGTGGCCTCGAAGGCGGCCATCAGCGCCTCGGTCAGGTGCATGTTGGAATTCTGCCCCCGGTAACCGCCGCGGGGCCGCCAGTCGGCGTCGTATTCCTCGGTCGTGGCGCCCGCGGCGTCATCCCAGAACCGGGTCAGCAGCACCTCGGTCGCTTCGGCGATCAGCCGGTCGGCCTCGGGGTGGCCCGCCACCTTGGCCGATGCCCCGGCCAGCAGAACGAAGCCGTGGCCATAGGCCTGCTTGGCCGGATCGACCGCGCCCGCATCGTCGACCGCCCAGAACCAGCCGCCGTGGCGGTGGTCGCGCTGGCCGCCGAAGAGGAAACGCATCCCGTGGTCGATCATCCGGTCGGCGCCGGGCAGGCCCAGCAGATGCGCCATCGCATAGCAATGCACCATCCGGGTCGTCTCATGCAGATGCCGCAGCGGGCGCCCCGGCAGCGGCACCCCGGAATCGTCCAGCGCGAAGAAGCCGCCCGCGGGGTTGATCGCGTTGCGCTGGAAGAAGTCGAACAGCCCGCAGGCCTGCCGCATCAGCCAGTCGCGATGCACAGGCCGCGTGGTCAGGTCGGGTCCGGTGGTGCCGATCCATCCGGTCGGCATGGGGAAAGGTTCGGTCACGGCGCGCCTCTGGTCTGGTTGCCCGGACTGTGTAGCAGGCCGCGCGGGGCGGGCGAGCGGAAATCGTGCCGACATCGGTCCGGCAAGGCGGCAGGGCCAGGGTCTCTGGGGTGATCCGAATATCCCATAATCAATATTATGTAATATATTTCCCCGACCGGCACGCGCCATCCGGCGGATCTGGCGGTAATCGGCCCCCAGCCACCGCTGTGCTGGACGCCGCCGCCCTTTCCACGCTAGAGGACAGCGACGATCCGCACCAGCCTGCCAGAGGGCCCCGCGGCGGAGCGCACGCCAGACGGAGGCCAGGCATGACATTCGACCGCGCGATCAAGATCGCCCCCTCGATCCTTTCGGCCGATTTCGCGAATTTCGGCGCCGAGATCCGCGCCATCGAGGCCCAGGGCGCCGACTGGGTGCATGTGGACGTGATGGATGGCCATTTCGTGCCGAACCTGACCTTCGGCCCGCCTGCGGTGAAGGCGTTCCGCCCGCATGTGCGCACGGTGATGGACGTGCATCTGATGATCGCCCCCGTGGACCCCTATCTGGACGCCTTCGCCGAGGCCGGGGCCGACATCATCACCGCCCATATCGAGGCCGGGCCGCACATTCACCGCACCCTGCAAGCCATTCGCGCGCTGGGGAAAAAGGCGGGCCTTGCGCTGAACCCCGGAACCGGGCTGGACGCGGTCGGGCATCTGCTGGACCTGTGCGACATGGTGCTGGTGATGACGGTGAACCCCGGCTTCGGCGGGCAGAAGTTCATCGCCAGCCAGATCGACAAGGTGGCGCGCCTGCGCACCATGATCGGCGACCGTCCGATCCATATCCAGGTGGATGGCGGCGTGACGCCCGACACCGCACCGCTGGTCGCGGCCGCGGGGGCTGATGTGCTTGTCGCAGGCTCGGCCGTGTTCAAGGGCGGATCGGTCGATGCCCCCGCGGCCTATGGTACCAACATCCGCGCGATCCGCGCCGCCGCCGAGGGTGCACGACAGGCGGCGGCGACATGACCTGTGGTCGCCCAAATATCCGTTCTCATACAATGCGCTATGCGGCGTGGTTCTCAGATCACGTGAACCTCTGGCCGATCATGGCGTGTCGGGTCCGTTCCTTCGGCAGGACGGTGGCAGGATGAGGATCGTCTTCGATCTGGACGGAACGCTGATCGATTCCGCGGCCGACATCCACGCGGCCTCGAATGCGGTTCTGGCCGAATTCGGCTTCGCGCCGCTGACCTACGCGCAGGTCAAGAGCTTCATCGGCCGCGGCGTGCCGCATCTGGTCCATCGCCTGCTGGCGGCCTCCGAGGCCGACCCCGAAGGCCCGCTGCACGCGCAGGTGATGGCCGCCTTCGGGGCGCGCTACGAGGATGCGGTGAACCTGACCGTGGTCTACCCCGGCGTTCCCGCCGCGCTGGCCACGCTGGCCGCCCGCGGGGCGCGGCTGGGCATCTGCACCAACAAGCCGCTGGCCCCGGCGCTGGCGGTGCTGCGCCATGTCGGTCTGGCGGATCTTTTCGACGTGGTGCTGGGCGGTGACAGCCTGCCCGAGAAGAAGCCCGACCCGAAGCCCCTGCTGGAAACCTTCGCGCGCCTGGGCAGCGGCCCGATGGCCTATGTCGGCGACAGCGAGGTGGACGCCCAGACGGCGGCCCGCGCCGCGGTGCCCTTTGCGCTGTTCACCGAGGGTTACCGCAAGACCCCGGTGGCCGAACTGGCGCATGATGCGGCCTTCGACGACTATGCCGCCCTGCCCCGTCTGATCGACAGGATCGCCCGCTGAGCCGCCCAGATCGGCGCGGCGGCGGCTATTTTCATAATGCTGACAGCGGCCTGTACGCCCGTCCTCAGACGATCGCCGCCTCTGGGAAGGGCCGCTGCTCCACGATCCGCTCGGCGCCAAGGTCGCGCAGGTCCAGCGCCTGATAGCGCCCGGTCAGGATCAGTTCGGCGATGCCGCGGCCCATCGCGGGCGATTGCTGCAACCCGTGCCCGGAAAAGCCGTTCAGGATGTAGAGGTTCTCGGTGCCCGGCCAGCGCCCGACCACCGCGTTCTGGTCAAGGCGGTTGTAATCGTACTGCCCGACCCAGAGCCGCAGGACCTTGACCGCGTCGAAGCCCGGCGCGCGGGCATGGACCAGCGGCCAGATCACCTCTTCGAACTGATCGGCATCGGGGCTGAAATCCTCGGGGTCGGCGGCGGGGTCGATGGTGGGCACCGTCGCGATGATCCAGTGGTTGTGTTCCGGGCGCATGTAATAGCCGGTGTGGTCGATCAGAAGCGGCGCATCGGGATGCCTGGCGTTCGGGGCATCGATCACGAAAACCGTTCGTTTCCGAGGCTCTACCGGCAAGACCTCATCCGCCATCGCCATCACCTCGGCGCCGCGGGTGCCGGCCGCGTTCAGGACCGCCCCCGCCTGAAGCCGCGTGCCCGAGGCCAGGTCCACCCCCGTCACCCGCGCGCCGCTGCGGCTGAGCCCGGTGACACGATCGGTGCGAAACACCACCCCCTGCGCGCGGGCCGCGGCGCGAAAGCCGTTCAAGAGCCCCATGTTGTCGAACCAGCCTTCGTCCCGCAGGCCCAGCGAACCCGCGGTGACATCCGCGACCGTCATCCAGGGAAACCGCGCCTGCACGCCCGCGGGGTCCAGAACCTCTGTCGCGGCGCCAAGCCCGTTCTGCAGCGCCGCCAGATCGCCAAGCAGCGCCGCCCCCTCTGCCGTGCCCGACAGGAACAGATAGCCGTTTTCCCGCAGACCCAGCGAGGGCACCCCGACATCATGGCCAAGCGCCGTCTGGAAATCGCGGATGAAGCCCACGCCGAAGCGCGAGATCGCGACGTTGACCGGGTTGGAGAACTGCTGGCGCACCGAGGCGACCGACAGCGCCGTGGCGGCCCGCGCATAGGTCGGGTCCATCTCGATCACCACGACCTTCAGCGACGGGTCCATCCGCGTCAGCCAGTAGGCCGCCGAACACCCCATCACCGCACCGCCCACGATCACCACATCCCAGCGTTCCGGCATCTTCGTCCTCCTCGGTCGCAGCCTTCTACCATGCAAGGCCCGGAAAGAAAGCGCGGCCCCTCGACAAGCGGGCCCAAGGGTGGCAAGCAGAATCACCGATGGGGAGAAACCGGACGCGCGCCACCCGCGCCCGGGGGGCGGGGTGCGATGTTGACCACCTTGGAGCAGATGATCGGGGCAGACACCATTTCAGAGGTCTGGTCCGTCTATGTCGGCAAGGTTTCCGAATACGGCTTTGACCGGGTGATGTACGGCTTCACCGCGGACAAGGAAGAGAATGCCGACAACCTGGAGAATGTCCTGTTCCTGTCGAACCACGACAAGGCCTATCTGGACGTGTTCCTTGGCAAGGGGCTTTACCGTCACGCGCCGATGGTCCGCTGGGCCATCGAGAACGTGGGCGAGGCAAGCTGGCGAGAGGTCGGCCGCGCCTATGCCGAAGGCCGGTTGAGCCCGGAGGAGCGCCGGGTGGTGGAATTCAACCACGCGATGGGCATTTTCGCAGGCTATTCCATTGCCTTCAGTGATGTCTCGATCCGCGCCAAGGGCGCCCTGGGGCTGGCCGCGCGGCGCGACATGACGCAGGATCAGGTCGACGCGATCTGGGACGAGCACGGCCGCCATCTGGGCATGATCTCCACCCTGCTGCACCTCAAGGTCACCTCTCTGCCGCAGCGGAAGGGCACACCCCTGACCCAACGCCAGCGCGAGGCGCTGGAATGGGTGGCCGATGGCAAGACCATGCAGGACATCGCGCTGCTGATGGGGATTTCCACCGCGATGGTGGAAAAGCACCTGCGCCTGGCGCGCGACGCGCTGGATGTGGAAACCACTGCGCATGCGGTCGCCAAGGCCTCGCGGCTCAATCAGATTTTCATTCGCGAAGAGTGAACGGCAGGCCGCGAACCAAGGGTAAGGATTCCCCGACTTCCGCCGTGGCCCGTTCCTTGTCAGGCTGGCCGGGTTCCGAGTGTGGTGGCTCATGTCGAGGAACGATTACCGGCCCCTGCAATTTCAGGCGGCTGAGAAACGCGGCCGGATGTTCCTGACGTATAGTCCGCCGGGGCGTCTGGAAGTCATATGGCGCCCTGTCTTCATCCCCAAACGACTGGCGCAGATGCGGGAACGGCGCAGGTCTTGGACCTGCGCCGTTTTCGCATGCGCCCCTGCCCGCCACCCGCCACCCGCGTCAGCGCAACGGAAAAGGGGGCGGCCCGCCGGGCAACCCCCGTCCCTGTCCTTCGATCGGCGGTCGCCCCGATCAGCCGGCGAGCGTCTTCGCCACTTCGGCGGCGAAGTCCTCTTCCTTCTTCTCGATGCCTTCGCCCACGGCCAGGCGGGCAAAGCCCGTGATCTCGACACCGGCGTCCTTGGCGGCCTGTTCGACCGTCACATCCGGGTTGATCACGAATTGCTGGCCCAGCAGGGTGTTTTCCGCCAGGAACTTCTTCATCCGGCCCGGGATGATGTTGTTGTGGATCACCTGCTCGGGCTTGGGCTTGGCCGAGGTCGCGTTTTCTTCCAGCGCCTTGGCGGTCTGCACCGCAAGTTCACGCTCGAGGATCGCGGGGTCCAGCGTCGCTTCGCTCAGCGACAGCGGCGAGGTGGCGGCGATGTGCATCGCGAACTGCTTGCCGATCGCCTGCGCCTTGTCGGCCGGGCCCTTCAGCGCGACCAGCACGCCGATCTTGCCCATGCCGTCGGTCGCCGCGTTGTGGACGTAGGACACGACCGTATCGCCATCCAGCACATGCAGGCGGCGCAGCGTCATGTTCTCGCCGATCCGCGCGATGGCTTCGGTCAGCACGGTCTCGACGGTCTTGCCGTTCAGATGCGCGGCCTTCACCACCTCGACCGATTCGCCGACCTCCAGCGCAACCTTGGTCACTTCGCGCACGAGGGCCTGGAAGTCCTCGTTCTTCGCCACGAAGTCGGTTTCCGAGTTGATCTCGACCGCGACGCCGCGGCCGTTGTCCACCGCCACACCCACCAGGCCCTCGGCGGCCACGCGGTCCGCCTTCTTGGCGGCCTTGGCCAGGCCCTTGGTGCGCAGCCAGTCGACGGCGGCTTCCATGTCGCCATTCGTTTCGGTCAGGGCGCGCTTCGCGTCCATCATGCCTGCGCCGGTCGAATCGCGCAGTTCCTTCACCATCTGGGCGGTGACAGCCATCGCGGCTCTCCTCGATTGGAATTCATGAATTCGGGCGGGGCTTACCCCCGCCCGGTAACAGATCGGTAACGGTCGCGCCTTATGCGTCGGCGGTCGCGTCTTCCCCCGGCGCCTCTTCCAGCGCGCCAAGGTCGACGCCGGCGGCGCCAAGCTGGGCCGACATGCCGTCAAGCGCGGCCCGGGCGACCAGGTCGCAGTACAGCGCGATCGCGCGGGCGGCGTCGTCGTTGCCCGGGATGATGTAGTTCACGCCCTTGGGCGAGCAGTTGGTATCAACCACGGCCACGACCGGGATCCCCAGCTTCTGCGCCTCGAGGATGGCCAGGTCTTCCTTGCCAACGTCGATGATGAACAGCAGGTCCGGCACGCCGCCCATCTCGCGGATGCCGCCGAGGCTCGCCTGCAGCTTGGCCTGCTCGCGTTCCATCGTCAGCCGTTCCTTCTTGGTCAGGCCTTCGGCGCCCGACCCAAGGATCTCGTCCAGCTGCTTCAGGCGCTGGATCGACTTCGACACGGTCTGCCAGTTGGTCAGCGTGCCGCCCAGCCAGCGGTGGTTCATGTAGTACTGCGCGCATTTCTCGGCGGCTTCGGCGATCGCCTTCTGCGCCTGACGCTTGGTGCCCACGAACAGGATGCGGCCGCCCTTGGCCACCGTCTCGCGGATCACGTTCAGCGCCGCGTCCAGCATCGGGACCGTCTGGGTCAGGTCGATGATGTGGATGCCGTTGCGGTCGCCGTAGATGTATTCGGCCATGCGCGGATTCCAGCGCTGGGTCTGGTGGCCGTAGTGAACGCCAGCTTCGAGAAGCTGACGCATCGAGAAATCGGGAAGCGCCATCATATGTCCTTTCCGGTTTGCGCCGCGGCAGGGTTTTCATACCGGGATCATTCCCGGCACAACCGGCGGACCTTCGGGGATGTCTCCCCCTCGGGCCCAGGCCCTGCCTGTGAAGTGGCGCGCGTCTAGCGCGGCCCGGGCGGATTTGCAAGGGGCGGCGTGCGGCGGGCGGGATTTCCGCCCGAAACAGCCGCACAGGCCGGGCCTTGCCCTGGCACCCGGCGCGCGCGCGGGCAGGCTCTTGCGCGCCCGCGGGCGGCAGGGCACAGGAGAGGGCATGAGGCCAGACATTCTCTGCATCGGTTCGGTCCTGTGGGACATCATCGGCCGCGCGCCGGACAGCCTGCGCCTGGGCGCCGACGTGCCGGGCCGCATCACCCGCCTTCCCGGCGGGGTCGCGATGAACATCGCCATGACGCTTGCGCGCCTTGGCCTGCGCCCGGCGATCCTGACCGCCATCGGCCGCGACCCCGAAGGCTGCGACCTGATCGCCGCCTGTGCCGCGCTGGGGCTGGTCACCGACCACGTCTACCGCCCCGACGACCTGCCCACCGACCGTTACATGGCGATCGAGGGGGCAAACGGCCTGATCGCGGCGGTGGCCGATGCCCATTCGCTGGAAGCCGCGGGGGCGCGCGTGCTTGACGCGCTGGCCGACGGGCGGCTGGGCAGCGCCGCGGCGCCCTGGGCGGGGCCGGTGGCGCTTGACGGCAACCTGACCGCGGCGCTGCTGGCCGAAATCGCGGCAAGCCCGCTCTTTGCCGCGGCCGATCTGCGGGTGGCGCCCGCCTCGCCCGGCAAGGCCGACCGGCTGGCCCCCCTGCTGACCCATCCGCGCGCCACGCTTTATGTGAACCTCGAGGAGGCCTGCATCCTCTGCGCCACCCCCCTGCCCGATGCCGCCGCGGCAGCCGAGGCGCTGCTCGGGCGCGGCGCGCGGCGGGTGCTGGTGACCGACGGCGGCCGTCCCTGCGCCGCGGGCCTTGCGGGCGCGGTGCTGACCGCGGCGCCGCCCAGCGTCCCGGTGGCCCGGGTGACCGGGGCGGGCGATACGTTCATGGCAGCCCACATCATGGCCGAACGCGCGGGCGCCTCGCCCCCCGATGCGCTGGCCGCCGCCGCCGCGGCCGCCGCGGCCTATGTCTCGGGGCCCTGATCCCCGCCGCCCTTGCCCCCCAGAAGCGTCAGCGCCAGCACCGCAAGCCCGACCAGCAGCGCCGTGCCCCCCTTCATGCCGGGCAACAGCGTCAGCAGCGCCACCTCGGCCAGCCTGCGCCGCGCCGCCGCCTGTTCCGCCTGGTGCCGCCGGTGGGCGCGCGCCTCGATCATCAGCGCGACGATGACCACAAGGCAGCCCAGCACCGCCAGCCCCAGCGCCAGCGCCAGCGCCGCCAGCAGCCCCAGCCGGATCGAGAGCAGCACAACAAGCAGCGCCATGCCGAACAGCAGGGCCATGAAGGCAAAGAAGGCCAGCACGACCAGAAGCCCCGCCCGCCGCCGGGCATGGTCCTGCCACAGCCCGACCTCGCTGGCCGCGGCGCCCCGCAGAAGCTCCCAGAGCGCGCGCATCCTAGCGCCGCAGGATCAGGCCCAGCACCAGGCCGCCGAGCGCGGCAAGCCCGAGCGCGCGCCACGGATGGCGGGTGGTTTCATCCAGCACCCGCGTCTCGACCCCCTTCAGGGTCTCGGCCCCCTCGCCCAGCCGCGCCCGCGCCGCATCGGCGGCACCGGTCAGCCTTTCCTCGCCCAGCCGACCCAGCAGTCCGGCCAGCCGTTCCACGTCCTTGCGCAGTGCCGCCAGTTCCGCGGCCAGATCGGGGGTGTCGTCAACATCGGTCTTCGCCATTGCGGCCTCCATCGCTGTGACCCTTCACAGCTAGGTACCCGTGACGCCTGCGTCAACCGCACCGGCCTTGCATGGCGCGCTTTCGCCTGAGATACCGGCACGGAAACGACGCGAGGCCCCCATGCAGCTGACCTATTCCCCCGAGGTGCGCGCCGCGCGCGCCGCCGGAGCGCCGGTGGTGGCGCTGGAATCCACCATCATCACCCACGGGATGCCCTGGCCGCAGAACGTCGAGACCGCCCGCCGGGTCGAGGCCGAGGTGCGCGCCGCGGGCGCCGTGCCCGCCACCATCGCCGTCCTGGGCGGTGTGCTGCACATCGGTCTCAGCGCGGCCGAGCTGGAAACGCTGGGCCAGGCGCGGGGCGTGGCCAAGCTGTCGCGCGCCGATCTGGCGGCCTGCCTGGCCACCGGCGGCAGCGGCGCCACGACCGTCGCCGCCACCATGATCGCGGCGCGGCTCGCAGGCATCGCCGTCTTCGCCACCGGCGGCATCGGCGGGGTGCACCGCGGCGCCGAGCGCAGCTTCGACATCTCAGCCGACCTGCGCGAGTTGTCGGAAACCCCGGTGACGGTGGTCGCGGCCGGCGCCAAGGCGATCCTCGACCTGCCCAAGACGCTCGAGGTGCTGGAAACCCTGGGCGTGCCGGTCATCGCCTACGGACAGGACGCGTTCCCCGCCTTCTGGTCGCGCGACTCGGGCCTGCCCGCGCCGCTGCGGATGGACAGCGCGGCCCGGATCGCCGCGACCCACCGGATGCGCGCCGCCTTGGGCGTGCCGGGCGGCCAGCTTGTGGCCAACCCGATCCCGGCCGAGGCCGAGATCCCGCGCGCCGTCATCACCCCGGTGATCGAACAGGCGC
>JAJZVD010000054.1 GCA_021845805.1 Pseudomonadota bacterium
GCTCGTCGAGCAGGGGCGCGGGGTGATCCTGATCTCGTCGGAAATGCCGGAACTGCTGGGCATGTGCGACCGGATCTATGTGATGAACAAGGGCAGCTTCGTGGGCGAGCTTGACCGCGCCGAAGCCAGCCAGGAGCGGATCATGGCGGCGATCCTGGCCGCCGAGACGCAGAACGCGGGGAGTGTCTGACTATGGCGGCGCCACGGGCCTCGGTGGGGGCCTATCTCAAGAACAACATGCGGCAGTACGGAATGCTGCTGGCGCTGGTCGCGATCATGGTGTTCTTCCAGATCGTGACCAACGGCACGCTGATGCGGCCGGTCAACCTGACCAACCTGTTCCTGCAGAACAGCTACATCGTCATCATGGCGCTGGGGATGCTGCTGGTGATCGTGGCGGGTCATATCGACCTGTCGGTGGGCTCGGTCGTGGGCTTCGTGGGCGCGCTGGCCGCGGTGATGATCGTGAACTGGCACCTGCCGGTCGCGCTGGTCGTCGTGGCCTCGCTGGCCACCGGCGTGGTGATCGGGATGGCGCAGGGCTACTGGGTGGCCTATTGGCGCATCCCGTCCTTCATCGTGACGCTGGCGGGGATGCTCGTGTTCCGCGGCGCCACGCTCTGGCTGCTGGACGGGCAGTCGGTCGGGCCGTTCCCGCAGGTGTTCCAGCTTATCTCGACGGGGTTCATCCCCGACGTGCTGCCCGATATCGCGCCGCTGTTCGGGATGGCGCGGTTCAACGGCACCGCCTTCGTGATCGGCCTTCTGGTCGCGGGGGGCATCCTTGCGCTGGCGACCCGGGCGCGGGCGCGGGCGGCGGCGCACGGGATGGCCGACGAGCCCTTTGCCTTCTTCGTCGGCAAGAACGGGCTGATCGCGCTGGCCATTGCCTATATCTCGTTCCTGCTGGCCACCTACCGCGGGCTGCCGAACGTGCTCATCACCATGGCGGTGCTGATCCTGGCCTACATGTTCGTCACCAACTCCACCACCGCGGGGCGGCGCATCTATGCCATCGGTGGCAACGAGAAGGCGGCGAAGCTGTCGGGCATCAAGACCGAACGGCTGGTGTTCCTTTCGTTTGCCAACATGGGGCTTCTGGCGGCGCTGGCGGGGCTGATCTTTGCCGCCCGGCTGAACACCGCCACCCCCAAGGCGGGCGTGTCGTTCGAGCTTGACGTGATCGCCGCCGTCTTCATCGGCGGGGCCTCGATGTCGGGCGGGGTCGGAACCATCGTGGGGGCCGTCATCGGCGCCTTCATCATGGGCGTCATGAACAACGGCATGTCGATCCTCGGGATCGGCATCGACTATCAGCAGGTCATCAAGGGGCTGGTGCTGCTGGTGGCGGTGATTTTCGACGTCTACAACAAATCCAGATCGGCCTGAGGCGCACAGATGCATCTGACACAGTTGAAACAGGGTGGCCTTGTCTGCCGCCGGGGCGCGGATGCGCGTCGGGTGCCGGGCACCACCACGCTCTATGCGCTGGCGCAAGAGGCGATCGCGGCGGGCCGGACGCTGGCCGAGGTGGTCGAAGGCCGGGGCCCGGGCGAGGCGGTGAACCTGGCCCGGCTGCTTGATGCGGGCCAGATCGACACGCCCCTGCGCCACCCCGACCCCGCGCATCTGCATCTGACGGGCACCGGCCTGACCCACACGGGCTCGGCCAATGCGCGCGATGCGATGCATGCCGACGTGGCGGGCATGACCGACAGCATGAAGATGTTCCGCATGGGGATCGAGGGCGGCAAGCCCGCAGCCCTGCCGGGGGTGCAGCCCGAGTGGTTCTACAAGGGCAACGGCACCGTGCTGGCAGGGCCGGGCGATGCGCTGGCTTCGCCCGATTTCGCGCTGGACGGCGGCGAAGAGCCCGAGATCGCGGGGATCTACCTGATCGGCCCCGATGGCACGCCGTTCCGGCTGGGCTTTGCGCTGGCCAACGAATTTTCCGACCATGTGACGGAAAAGGGCAATTACCTGTGGCTGGCCCATTCCAAGCTGCGCCCCGCCGCGGTGGGGCCCGAACTGCTGGTGGGCCCGCTGCCCGCCGACATCCGCGGCTCGTCCCGCATCCGCCGGGGCGGCGCGGTGATCTGGGAAAAGCCGTTCCTGTCGGGCGAGGCGAACATGTCGCACTGGATCGCCAACCTGGAACATCACCACTTCAAGTATGACCTGTTCCGCCAGCCCGGCGATGTGCACATCCACATGTTCGGCACCGCCACGCTCAGCTTTGCCGATGGCATCCGCCCCGAGCCGGGCGACCAGTTCGAGATCTCAACGCCCGATTTCGGGCTTCCCCTGATCAATCCGCTGTCGCGCGCGGCCGCCCGCCCGGTCGCGGTGCGCGCGCTCTGAAAGGCACCGACATGAGCTTTACCCCCGCCCCCTGGCCCCGCAGGCTGCGTTCGCAGGAATGGTACGAGGGCACGACCAAGGACAACATCTATTACCGCAGCTGGATGAAGAACCAGGGCCTGCCCGCCGACCTTTTCGACGGCCGCCCGGTGATCGGCATCTGCAACACCTGGAGCCAGCTGACCCCCTGCAACGCCCATCTGCGCGACCTGGCCGAACGGGTGAAGCACGGGATCTACGAGGCGGGCGGGCTGCCGCTGGAATTTCCGGTGTTTTCCACCGGGGAAAGTTCGCTGCGGCCCACGGCGATGATGTACCGCAACCTCGCCGCGATGGACGTGGAAGAGGCGCTGCGCGGCAACCCGCTGGATGGGGTCGTGCTGCTGGCAGGCTGCGACAAGACCACGCCCGCGCTGCTGATGGGGGCGGCAAGCGTGGACATTCCGGCCATCGTGGTGTCCGGCGGGCCGATGCTGAACGGCTGGTTCCGCGGCGAGCGCGTGGGGTCTGGCACGGCGCTCTGGCAGATGAGCGAGGCGGTGAAGGCGGGCACCATGACCAACGCCGACTTCCTTGAGGCCGAACAGGCCATGAGCCGGTCGCCCGGCTCGTGCAACACGATGGGCACCGCCTCGACCATGGCCAGCATGGCCGAGGCGCTGGGGATGGCGCTGTCGGGCAATGCGGCGATCCCCGCGGTGGACAGCCGCCGCCGGGTGATGGCGCATCTGACGGGGCGGCGCATCGTGCAGATGGTCAAGGACGACCTGAAGCCGTCGGACATCCTGACCAGGACCGCCTTTGAAAACGCGATCCGCGTCAATGGCGCCATCGGCGGGTCGACCAACGCGGTCATCCACCTGCTGGCCATCGCGGGCCGGGTCGGGGTGGACCTGACGCTGGACGACTGGGACCGCTGCGGGCGCGACATTCCGACGGTGGTGAACCTGATGCCCTCGGGCAAGTACCTGATGGAAGAGTTCTTCTACGCGGGCGGCCTGCCGGTGGTGATCCGCGCGCTGGCCGAGGCGGGCAAGATCGACGGCGGCGCGCTGACCGTCTCGGGCGGGCCGATCGCGGCCGAGGTCGCCGAGGTGCGCAACTGGAACGAGGATGTCATCCGCCCCTTCGACAAGGCGCTGACCCCGCAGGGCGGCATTGCGGTGCTGCGCGGCAACCTTGCCCCCGATGGCGCGGTGCTGAAACCCTCGGCCGCCAGCCCGCATCTGATGGTGCACCGCGGCCGCGCCGTGGTGTTCGAGGACATCGACGACTACAAGGCCCGCATCAACGACGAGGCGCTGGAGATCGACGAGACCTGCGTGATGGTGCTGAAGAACTGCGGCCCGCGCGGCTATCCGGGCATGGCCGAGGTGGGCAACATGGGCCTGCCGCCCAAGGTGCTGCGCAAGGGGATCACCGACATGGTGCGGATTTCCGATGCGCGGATGTCGGGCACCGCCTATGGCACCGTCGTGCTGCATACCAGCCCCGAGGCCGCGCGCGGCGGCCCGCTGGCCGTGGTGCGGACCGGCGACATGATCGAGCTGGACGTGCCGAACCGCCGCCTGCATCTGGATGTCTCGGACGCCGAGCTTGCCCGGCGCCTGGCGGACTGGCGCTCGACCGTGGTGCGCCCGTCGGGCGGATGGGCCCAGCTTTATCACGACCATGTGGACGGGGCCGATACCGGCGCCGACATGGATTTCCTGAAGGGCTGCCGCGGCCGCGCCGTGGCCCGCCACAGCCACTAGGACCGCCATGCGCCCGATTCCTGTGACGCTCGTCGGCGTGGGCAAGATCGCCCGCGACCAGCACCTGCCCGCCATCGCCGCCAACCCCGATTTCCGGCTGGTGGCCGCCGTCTCGCGCAATGCGGTGGTGGACGGGGTGGCGAATTTCACCGACTTCGACCGCTTCCTGGCCGAGGGCCCCCCCTCGGCGGTGGCGCTGTGCACGCCCCCCGCGGCCCGGCTTGAGATGGGGCTGAAGGCCATCGCCGCGGGGCGCGACCTGCTGATCGAAAAACCCCCCGCCGCCACCCTGGGCGAGGCCGAGACGCTGGCCGCCGCCGCCCGCGATGCGGGGGTGACGCTGTTTGCCACCTGGCATTCCCGCTTTGCCCCGGGCGTCGCACCGGCGCGCAACTGGGCCGCGGGCCGCAGGCTCCGGCGGGTCACGATCACCTGGAAGGAGGATGTACGACGCTGGCACCCCGGGCAGGACTGGATCTGGCAGCCCGGCGGCTTCGGCGTCTTCGATCCCGGCATCAACGCGCTGTCGATCCTGACCGAGGTGATCCCCGGCCCGATGCATGTGCAGGCCGCGCGGATGGAGGTGCCCGCCAATGCCGCCACCCCGATCGGCGCCGAACTGACGCTGGCCGGGCCGGGCGGCGTGCCGGTCGCGGCGGTGTTCGACTGGCGGCAGGAAGGCCCGCAGACCTGGGACATCGCGATCGAGGCAGACGACGGCACGCTGCGCTTGTCGATGGGGGGCGCGCGGCTGGACATCGACGGGCTGCCGGTCGAGGTGGGCCCCGAGGCGGAATACCCCGGCATCTACCGCCGCTTTGCCGAACTGCTGGCGCGCCGCGCAAGCGATGCCGATTTCGCCCCGCTGCGGCTGTGCGCCGATGCCTGCCTGACCGGGCGGCAGGTGACGGTAGAGCCGTTCCTGCCCTGAGGGCTACTCGCCCCGGAACCGATAGCCGATCCCGGGTTCGGTGAAGAGGAACACAGGGTCGGCGGCATCGTCGCCGATCTTGGCGCGCAACTGGCGGATGTAGACGCGCAGGTACTGGGTATCCTCGGCATGGGCCGGGCCCCAGATCGCCTCGAGGATCATCCGCTGCGGCACCAGACGCCCGGCCTGCGCGGCCAGCATCCACAACAGATCGAATTCCTTCCGCGTCAGATGGACCTCGGCGCCGTCGCGGTCCACCCGGCGGGCGGCGGCGTCGATCCTCAGCCCCGCCACCTCGATCACCGTGCGCGGCCCGCCCGCGGCGGTCGCCCGGTCGCGCAACAGGCTGCGCAGCCGCGCCAGCAGTTCCTTCACCCCGAAGGGCTTCACCACATAGTCCTGCGCGCCCTCGTCCAGCGCCGCGACCTTGCCCGCCTCGTCCGCGCGCACCGACAGCACCAGAACCGGCACCTGCGACCAGCCGCGGATGGCCCTGAGCACGCTGAGGCCATCGGCATCCGGCAGGCCGAGATCCAGGATCACCGCATCCGGCGCCTCGCGCGCGGCCTGTTCGATCCCGGCGCGGGCGGTGCCCGCCTCGGTGACGCTGTGCCCCTCGGCCTCCAGCGCCACGCGCAGGAAGCGGCGGATCGGCGCCTCGTCATCCACGATCAGGATGCGCGCGGGCAGGACCGAGGCGGGGCTCATCCCGGCCACTCGGGGTTGTCGATGGGAAGGGCGATCACGATGCGGGTGCCGGTGCCGTCGGGCAGGGCGGCTTCGGCGCGGATCGTGCCCCCCTGCGCCTCGACCAGCCCGCGGCTGATGGCAAGGCCAAGCCCGGTGCCCGCGCGCTGGCGGTCGCCGTCGGTGGCGCGGTAGAACATCTCGAACACCTTTTCCTGCGCGAAGGCGGGAATGCCCGGCCCCTCGTCGGCAATGGAAAGCACCACGCGGGCGCCGTCAATGCGCGCCTCAAGCGTGATGGCGCTGCCCGCGGGGGCGTATTTCACCGCGTTGTCCAGCACGTTGACGATCACCTGTTCGGTCAGGATCGGGTCCACCCGCAGGGGCGGCAGATCGGCCGGGATCTCGCCCGTCACCAGATGGTCGCGCGTCAGCGTGCGCAGCCGCCGCCGCGCCGCACCCACGATGTCGCACAGATCGGCCGGAACGATGTTGGGCTTCAGCGCCCCATGCCCCAGCCGCGTCATGTCCAGCAGGTTCTGCACATAGCGGTCCAGCCGTTCGCCTTCCTCGCGGATGGTGCTCGCCAGATCCGCCTGCTGCGCAGGGGTCAGCGCGCCGCCGTCCTCCAGCGTCTCGGCGGCGCCGATGATGGTCACCAGCGGCGTGCGCAGGTCGTGGCTGACCGATGACAGCAGCGCGGTGCGCAGCCGTTCGGCCTCGGAGGCCACGCGGGTTTCCTGCAGATCCTCGGCCAGCCGGATGCGTTCAAGCCCCAGCGCCACCTGATCGACCAGCGCATCCAGCAGCGGCCGGTCGATGGCAGGCCCCGCGCGCCAGTTCGTGCGGGTGATGCCCAGAACGCCCAGCCGCCGGTCGCCGCTGCGGATCGGCACGAAGAACCACGCCGCCACCGGCAGCGTGCCCGAGCCGTGGCCCGCGGGCTCGCCGCGTTCCCAGGCATAGCCGGCCGCCGACATGTCGCGCAGGTCCAGCCGGTCTTCGGGGGGAAAGCCGCCCACGATCTGCAAGCGCCCCTCGGTGTCGGGCGCAAGCAGGATCGCCTGGCATTCGAGGGTCGAGGCCACATGGCTCACCGCCGCCCAGACCGCATCGTCGAAGCTTGCCGCCACCGCCACCCGGCGGCTGAAGTTGTAAAGCTTGGCCATCCGGTCCACGGTCGCCCGCTGCGCCTGCACCCGGTCATGCAGACGCCCGGCCAGGTTGCCCGTCAGGATGGAGGCCACGAGGAACAGCCCGAGGTTCACGAACTCGCTCTCGCGCATCACCGAGAAGGTGTAGCGCGGGTCGATGAAGAAGAAGTTGTAGCACAGGAACGCCAGCCCCGAGGTCACCAGCGCGGGCCCCAGCCCGAAGCGCGCCGCCACCGCGATGACCGCGGTCATGTAGATCAGCGACAGCCCCGGCACCGGCAGGAACAGTTGTGCCGCCATCGCCAGCCCCGTGGCGGCGGCCGCGGCGGCAAAGGCGGCGGCATAGCCGCGGCGGTTCGCGGCCAGCCGGAACAGGCGCAGGCTGGCGGTGATGCGACCGCCGCGGTCGCTGTCCTGCGCGGCGGTCAGGGTGATCTCGAAATCGGCGCCGCTGCGGATCAGGTCGCGCGCGACGTTCTCGTGCGCCAGCCGGGCGAACCACGAGCCGGGGCGGGGCCGGCCGATGACGATGCGCCTTGCGTTGCGGCGGCGGGCAAACTCCAGGATCTCCTGCGCCACGTTGCCGTCGGCCTCGATGGTGGCCAGTTCCGCGCCCAGCCGGGTGGCCAGCCGGATCGAGGCGTCCAGCCGCTCGCGGTCCTCGTCCGTCAGCGCCCCGGCCCGCGCCGAGGCGACGGTCAGCGCGATCCATTCGGCCCGCGCCCGGTCGGCCGAGCGTTTGGCGACCCGGATCGCGTCACGCACCGCGGGGCTTTCGTTCAGGCAGACCAGGATGCGTTCCTGCGCGGGCCAGGGGCCGCGGATGGCGTTGGCGGCCATGTGTTCGCGCAACTGGGCATCCACCCGGTCGGCGGCGACCCGCATCGCCATCTCGCGCAGCGCGGTCAGGTTGCCCTTGGCAAAGAAGTTCTGCACCGCGCGGGCGGCCTGATCCTGCACATAGACCTTTCCCGCGCGCAGCCGCGCGATCAGGTCATCGGGGGGCAGGTCGATCAGCTCGATTTCATCCGCGGATTCAAGGATATGGTCGGGCACCGTCTCGCGCACGCGGACGCCGGTGATGCGCGCCACCGTGTCGTTCATCGTCTCGATGTGCTGCACGTTCAGCGTGGTGTAGACATCGATGCCCGCGGCCAGCACGTCTTCCACGTCCTGCCAGCGCTTCTCGTGGTGGCTTTCGGGGGCGTTGGTATGGGCCAGCTCGTCGATCAGGGCCAGGTCGGGGCGCCGCTCGATCAGGCTGGCCGTGTCCATCTCGGACAGGATGCGGCCGCGGTAGTAGACCGCGCGGCGGGGAAGCACCGGGATGTCGCGCAAGAGCGCCTCGGTCTCGGCGCGGCCGTGGGTCTCGATCACCGCGGCCAGCACCTGCGCGCCGTCCGCGGCGCGGCGACGGGCCTCTTCCAGCATGGCGTAGGTTTTCCCCACGCCGGGGGCGGCGCCCAGAAAGACCTTCAGCCGCCCGCGGGTTGCGCGGGCGGCCTCGGCCAGAAGGGCTTCGGGTTCGGGGCGGATGGTCGTGTCGGTCATCGGCGCCTCAGGGCTTCGGCGCAGCAGGCCCCGGCGGCAGGGCCGCGTCAAGCGCCAGGTTGGTTTCCAGCACATTCACCCGCGCCTGTCCGAAAAGGCCAAGCCAGGGGCCCTTGCGATGCGCGGCGATGATCTGCGCCACGGCATCGGCCGACACGCCGCGGGCACGGGCGATCCGGTCGGCCTGGGCCAGCGCGGTGTCGGGCGACACGTCGGGATCCAGCCCGCTGCCCGAGGTCGTCACCGCGTCGATGGGCGGCGTGGTACCGGTTTCGGCCTGCCAGGCCGCCACCCGCGCGGCCACCGCATTCAGCAGCGCCGCATTGGTGGGCGCCAGGTTCGAGGCGGCCGAGGGCAGGGTGGCGTAGTCGCCCGCCGAGGGGCGGGGATGCAGGTAGCCCGGCGCGGTGAACGCCTGCCCCAGCAGGGCAGAGCCGACCACCGTTCCGTTCACCCGGATCAGGCTGCCCTGCGATTGCGCGGGCGCCAGCGCCTGCGACAGCACGGTGACCGACAGCGGATAGATCGCGCCTGTCAGCAGGCTCAGAAGCGCAAGCAGCAATAGCGCGGGGCGAAGATGCGTCAGCATGGCGGGCCTCAGGCGAGGTGAAGGGCGACAAGGGCAAGGTCGATGGCCTTGATCCCGATGAAGGGGACGACAAGACCGCCGGCCCCGTAGATGGTCAGGTTGCGGCGCAGCAGGTCTGCCGCCGAGGACGGCCGATAGGCCACGCCCTTCAGCGCCAGCGGGATCAGCGCGACGATGACCAGCGCGTTGAAGATCACGGCCGACAGGATCGCGCTTTCCGGGCTGGCCAGCCGCATCACGTTCAGGCTGGCAAGGCCCGGATAGGCGGCCACCAGGATCGCGGGCAGGATGGCGAAATACTTCGCCACGTCGTTCGCGATGGAAAAGGTGGTCAGCGCGCCGCGACTGATCAGCAGTTGCTTGCCCACCATCACGATCTCGATCAGCTTGGTGGGGTCGCTGTCGAGGTCGATGAGGTTCGCCGCCTCCTTGGCCGCGGTGGTGCCCGAGTTCATCGCCACCCCCACGTCGGCCTGTGCCAGTGCCGGCGCGTCGTTCGAGCCGTCGCCGCACATCGCCACCAGCCGCCCGCCGGACTGTTCCTTGCGGATCAGATCCAGCTTCATTTCCGGCGTGGCCTCGGCCAGGAAGTCGTCCACCCCGGCCTCGGCCGCGATGGCGGCGGCGGTCAGCGGGTTGTCGCCGGTAATCATCACGGTGCGGATGCCCATGGCGCGCAGTTCGGCGAACCGGTCGCGCACGCCGGGTTTCACCACGTCCTTCAGGTGGATGGCCCCCAGAACGCGCGTGTCGCTCGCCACCAGCAGGGGCGTGCCGCCCGACCGGGCGATGTCGTCCACGCGGGTCTGAAGCGCGGCGGGCAGATCGCCCCCGGTCAACCGCCTGACCGCATCCACGGCCCCCTTGCGGATGCGGGTGCCGTCGGGCAGGTCCAGGCCCGACAGCCGGGTTTGCGCGGTGAAGGGCACCGCCGTCGCGCCCGCGGGCAGTTCGGGGTGGCTGCGCGACTGCGCCTCGACCAGCGTCACGATGGATTTGCCCTCGGGCGTGTCATCGGCCTGCGAGGCAAGCCAGGCCGCCGCCGACAGGTCCTGCGGCAGGACGCCCGGCGCCGGGATCAGCGCGTCGGCCATCCGGTTGCCGAAGGTGATCGTGCCGGTCTTGTCGAGCAGCAGCGTATCCACGTCGCCCGCCGCCTCGACTGCGCGGCCCGACTTGGCGATCACGTTCGCCTTGATCAGCCGCGACATGCCCGCGATGCCGATGGCCGACAGAAGCCCGCCGATCGTGGTGGGGATCAGCGTCACGAACAGCGCGCCCAGCGAGATGACCGACAGCGTGGCCCCCGAATAGCCCGCGAACATCCGCAGCGTCACCACCACCAGCACGAAGATCAGGCTGAGCCCGGCCAGAAGGATGTTCAGCGCGATCTCGTTCGGGGTCTTCTGGCGTTCCGCCCCCTCGACCAGCGCGATCATCCGGTCCAGGAAGCTGCCGCCCGGCTCCGCGGTGACGCGCAGCACCAGCCAGTCGGACACCACGCGGGTGCCACCCGTGACGGAAGACCGGTCACCGCCCGACTCGCGGATGACGGGCGCGCTTTCGCCGGTGATCGCGCTTTCGTCGATCGAGGCCACGCCTTCCACCACCTCGGCATCGGTGGGGATCAGGTCGCCCGCCGCGACATGGACGTATTGCCCCGCGCGCAGGCTGGATGACGGCACGATCTGCGCGCTGTCGGGCGCGGCACTGGCCGAGGCCAGCAGCCGCACCGGCGTTTCGGCCTTGGCCGAGCGCAGCGAATCCGCCCGCGCCTTGCCGTATCCCTCGGCCAGCGCCTCGGCGAAGGTGGCCGAAAGCACCGCAAGCCAGAGCCAGAGCGAGACTTCAAGCCCGAAGACGCCGCCGGGCTCGCCCGTGACAAGATGGATGACGGCCAGCACCGTGGTGAGGACCGAGACGACGGCGGTGATGAAGATCACCGGGTTCTTCGACAACTCGCGCGGGTTCAGTTTCGTGAACATCGCGACAAAGGCATCACGCCCGAGCGTCGAGGCAGGAGAAGCACCTTGGGACATGGGTTCCATCCGTGGGATCAGTAGCTCTGCCCGGCGACAAGGCCGACCTGCTCGGCCACGGGGCCAAGCGCCAGCGCCGGAAAGAAGGTCAGCGCGCCAAGCAGGATGACGGTGCCGACAAGCAGGGTGACGAACAGCGGGCCGTGGGTGGGGAAGCTGCCCGCCGTGGCGCTTGCGGGCACCTTGCGGGCCATCGACCCGGCCAGCGCCAGAAGCGGCAGGATCATCGCGAACCGGCCCAGCATCATGATGACGCCGCCCAGGATCGCCTGCAGCGGATCGGCCGCGTTGAAACCCGCGAAGGCCGAGCCGTTGTTGCCGGTGAAGCTGGAATAGGCATAGAGGATCTGGCTCAGCCCGTGCGGGCCGGGGTTCGACACCGCCGCCTGACCAGCGGGCAGGGTGGCAACCACCGCCCCGGCGACCAGGATGCCAAGCGCCATCGCGAGGAACGCGATCACGGCCAGAGTGACCTCGCGCCGCTCGATCTTGCGGCCCAGGTATTCGGGCGTGCGCCCGACCATCAGCCCGGCCAGGAACACCGCCAGCACGACATAAAGCAGGATGCCGTAAAGCCCCGCGCCCACGCCGCCGAAGATGACCTCGCCCACCTCCATGTTCACCAGCATCACAAGACCCGAGAGCGGCATGAAGCTGTCATGCATGGCGTTGACAGAACCGTTGGACGCCACCGTGGTCGCCGCCGCCCAGAGCCCCGACAGCGCCGGGCCGAAGCGTTGCTCCTTGCCCTCCATGTTGGCCCCGGCCAGATGCAGCAGCGGGTTGCCCGCGGCTTCCTGCCACTGGATCACCGCCAGCCCGGCCACGAACATCACCAGCATGGCGATGAAGATCGCCCGGCCCTGCCGCATGTCGCGCGCCATCTTGCCGAAGGTGACGCAGAAGGCGGCCGGGATCAGCAGGATCGACAGGGTCTGCACCATGTCGGCCATGATCGTCGGGTTCTCGAACGGGTGCGCGGCGTTCACGCCATAGTAGCCCCCGCCGTTGGTGCCCAGCATCTTGATGGCAATCTGCCCCGCGACGGGACCGACCGGGATCGCCTGCCGGGCGCCCTCCAGCGTGGTCGCGGTGACGGCGGGCCCGAAGGTCTGGGGAATGCCCTGCCAGGCCAGGAAGACGGCAAAGACCACCGACATCGGCAGCAGAATGTAGAGGACCGACCGAATCAGGTCGACCCAGAAGTTGCCGATGGTCTGCGACTTCGGCCCCGTCAGGCCGCGCACCACGGCCACGGCCACTGCCATGCCGGTGCCCGCCGACAGGAAGTTCTGCACCGTCAGCCCCATCATCTGGCTGAAGGGCGACAGCTGCGCCTCGCCCGAATAGGCCTGCCAGTTGGTGTTGGTGACAAAGCTGATCGCGGTGTTGAAGGCCAGCGCGGGCGACAGCGGCGCGATCTGGCCGGGGTTCATCGGCAGCACGGCCTGCAGGCGCAGGATGGCGTAGAGCAGCACGAAACCCGCCGCGTTGAAGGCCAGCATGGCCAGCGCATAGGCCTGCCAGCCCTGCGGCTTCAGCGTGCCAGGGCCGCCCGCGCGGCACAGCCAGTGTTCCACCGGGCGCAGGACGCGCGCACCGCGGGGCAGCTCGCCCTCGTAGACGCGGTGCATGTAATGGCCCAGCGGCACCGCCAGCAGGGTCAGCACCGCAAGGTAGACGAGATCGACCAGAAGGGTCTGCATGATGCCCCCTCAGAACAGATCGGGCCGCACGAGCGCGGCGCAGAGGTAGACGAAGATGAAAAGGGCGGTTCCACCGCCCAGGATCAGTTCGGTCATGACCGCCTCACAGCCGTTCCAGAATGCCGACCGAGGCAAGGCAGGCCGCGAACGAGGCCAGCCCGAGGACAAGAAGAAGAAGATCGGTCACCGCAGCGACTCCTGACATTGGGTTCCGGGCCCGAAGATGCGGCGGAGGCGCGTAAAGCGGCCATTCCGATTCCCGACCCTTCGCGTAAAGGCGGCGTAAAGGACCGGGCGGGGCCGCGGGGACGGCGGCCGGTCTGTTCCTGCGGCGACAGCGGCCATGTCGCTTTTCGCGCGCAAGCGCCGCAATCCGGGCGCGCCGACAGGGCGAAACCGGTAAAAGGGTCGGCAGAACCGGGCGCCCCTTCGGCGCCTTCGGGGCGCGGCTGGAGGATACCCATGAGCGATGCAGGCGTGGCGACGGCAGGACGGCGGGCGCGCGGCGGCGGCGGGGCCGCGCGGCGGGCAGAACGGACGGCGGTGCATTTCGAGACCGCCCGCTTCATCGAGCGGAACATCCCGAATTTCGAGATCCTGAACGAGGAAGCGCTTCAGATCATCGAGCACAACGCCGAAAAGGTGCTGGAAGAGATCGGCGTGAACTTCGTCGAGAATCCGGGCGCGCTGCAACGCTGGCGCGACGCGGGCGCCGATGTGCGGGGCGAGCGGGTGCACATTCCGCGCGGTCTGGCGCGCAAGCTCTGCGCCACTGCGCCTGCGCGCTTCACCCAGCATGCCCGCAACCCCGAACGCAACGTCGAGATCGGCGGCAACGGGCTGGTGCTGGCCCCGGTCTACGGCCCGCCCTTCGTGCGCGACAACGCGGGCGGGCGCCGCTATGCCACGATCGAGGATTTCCGCAACTTCGTGAAGCTCGGCTACATGTCGAAGTGGCTGCACCATTCGGGCGGCACCGTCTGCGAGCCGACCGACGTGGCGGTGAACAAGCGCCATCTGGACATGCTCCACGCCCACATGACGCTGAGCGACAAGCCCTTCATGGGCTCGGTCACCGCGCCGGAACGGGCGGCGGATTCGGTGGCGATGGCCAAGATCCTGTTCGGCGACGATTTCGTCGACCAGAACACGGTGATGACCAGCCTGATCAACATCAACTCGCCGATGACCTTCGACGGGATCATGATGGGCGCGCTGGAAACCTATGCGGCGGCGAACCAGGCCTCGATCGTGTCGCCCTTCATCGTGGGGGGCGCGATGGCGCCGGTGACGGTGGCCGGCACGCTGACGCAGGTGCTGGCCGAGGTGCTGGCGGGCGTGGGCTATTCGCAGCTTGTCCGGCCCGGCTCGCCGGTGATCGCGGGGGCCTTCGTGACCTCGATCGACATGAACTCGGGCGCGCCCACCTTCGGCACGCCGGAGGCCGCGCACATCACCTATGGCGCGGGCCAGCTGGTGCGGCGGCTGGGGCTGCCCTACCGCTCGGGCGGGGCGTTCTGCGGCTCGAAGCTGCCGGATGCGCAGGCGGCCTATGAATCGGCAAACAGCCTGAACATGGCGCTGCTGGCGGGCGTGAACTTCATGCTGCACGCCTGCGGCTGGCTGGAAGGGGGCCTTGTGTCCTCGTACGAGAAGTTCGTGATGGATGCCGACCAGCTTGGCTGCCTGCATCACCTGGCCAAGGGGGTCAGCGTGGACGAGAACGGGCAGGGGATGGACGCGATCCGCGAGGTGGGCCCCGGCGGGCACTACCTGGGCTGCGCCCATACCCAGGCGAACTTCAAGAGCGCGTTCTGGCGCACCGAACTGCTGGACTACAAGCCCTACGAGACCTGGGAGGAAGAAGGCGCCCGCGACACCGCGGCGCTGGCGGCCGAACGGGTGAAGAAGATGCTGTCGGATTACCAGCAGCCCGCGCTTGACCCCGCGATCGCCGAGGGGCTGGACGACTTCGTCGCCAGGACGAAGGCCGCGACGCCCGACGCCTTCATCTGATCCGCGCCGCGGTCTGACGCGGGCGGATCAGGCCGGGGCGCCACTGCGGCGCGCCTCGGCCAGAAGCGCAATCAGAACCTCCAGATGACGGGTGATGCTGTAGGTGGCATCGCCTGTTTTCCGTATGCGCTCCAGCGCCTCTTCCGCCGCCAGCAGCGCGGGCAGCGCGGCCCCCGGCGGCAGGCCCGTGATGCGGCGCAGGTCGCGTTCGGGGCGGTAGTCGGCCAGGCCGAAACGGGCCGCCTGCAGCAGAAGCCGCGGGCGGCGCAGGGCGGCGATACGGGTGTGGCAATCGGTCATCGGCGGTGCTCCTCGATACGAGGGACCAGGGTGCCACGCCGCAACCGGGCGTTGCGCCATGCCGTTCCGCTGCGCACGGCCGTTTCAGGTTTCTTTAGGTATCTTAAGGAAACATGACCGGCGGGTCGTGCGTTAACCTCTGCTTCACCAAAGCAACCAAGGGTTGAGCCTGACCCGGACGGACCCGGACGGACCACGGACGAAAGGCACACCTATGCTGACCGACATCGCCCCGCCCCCTGCACTACCAGGCTGGCTGCCCGACGCGGTGCGGCTTTACCTCGACCATACCGAGGTGGGGCTGTCGCTTCGGGCGCTGGCCCGGCGCGAGGGCTGTGCCGCCTCGACCGTGCTGCGCCAGGTCCGCCGCTACGAGAACCGCCGCGACGATCCCCTGATGGACGAGGCGCTGACCCATCTGGGCCGCCTTCACGCGGCCTGCCGCAGACCCCCGCAAGCAAAGGAGCCCCCCGAGATGTCCGCACCCCTGCGCCGAGCCAGACCGCCCGTCGATGACGCCACCATCGCCCGCGAGGGCCGCCGCATCCTTCGCCGCCTGGCGGAGCCCGGCGCCCTGCTGGCGGTCGCCCCCGAGATGGAAAAGGCCGCCGTGCTGCGCCAGACCCCCGACGGGCGCACCACCCGCACCGCCGTGGTGGACCGGGCGGTTGCGCAGGCCTTCGCGCTGAAGGACTGGATCGAATGCCGCACCCCCGGCCGTGTCGGCATCTATGGCCTGACCGCCGCCGGGCGCGCCGCCCTGAAGCGGATGCTGGATGCCGAGGCGCGTCCGGGCCCGGCCGAGGCGCCCGCGGCCTTTTCCGACCAGCACCGCGACTGGGGCGAGCGGACGGTGGAGGCCGAGGACGGGCCCCGGCGGCTGCGCTGCAACCTGGCGGAAAGCCCGGTAATGGCGCTGTCGCGGCGGCGCGACAGTTCGGGCGCGCCCTTCCTCAGCGCCGATCTGGTTGCCGCGGCGGAACGCCTGCGGGAGGATTTCGAGGTGGCGCAGCTGGGCCCGCGGGTCGCGCAGAACTGGGACCGTTTCCTGACCGCGGGCGACCGCGGCAGCTTCACCGGTGCGGGCGGGGCCGCGGGGCCGCGCGCGGCGCGCGACCGGGTGGCGGCGGCGCTGCGCGACCTTGGCCCCGGGCTGGGCGACATGGCGTTGCGCTGCTGCTGCTTTCTGGAAGGGCTCGAGGTGGCCGAGCGGCGGATGGGCTGGTCGGCGCGGTCGGGCAAGATCGTTCTGCGCATCGCGCTGATGCGGCTGAAGCGGCATTACGAGGAGACCGGCGGGCTTGCCGCGCCGCTGATCGGGTAAGGCGAAGGGAGGGGGCTGTCTGCCCCCTCCCGGCCTGCGGCCGGTTCACCCCCGAGGATATTTGCGGACAGAAAATGCACAGGCGGGCGGGGGCGGCGGGGCCGCCATGCGGCAGGCGCAGGGCGGCGCGGCGGCGGCGGAGTTGCGCCCCTGCGCCAAAGGGCCTATGACAGGGCCGTCCAGCCCGCGAGGGGAAGAAAGCCGTGCGCGACCTCAAGATTCCCGCCGAACGTCACCCGGAAAAGGCCCATCGCCCCGACACTGCCCCGGCGAAGAAGCCCGACTGGATCCGGGTGAAGGCGCCGACCTCGGAAGGCTACCGGCAGACCCGCGACATCATCCGCAGCCAGAAGCTGGTGACCGTCTGCGAGGAGGCCGGCTGTCCGAACGTGGGCGAATGCTGGAGCCAGGGTCACGCCACCATGATGATCATGGGCGAGATCTGCACCCGCGGCTGCACCTTCTGCAACGTGGCGACCGGTCGGCCGCAGGCGCTTGACGCGTTCGAGCCGAGCCGGGTGGCACATGCGGTGGCCGAACTGGGGCTGAAGCATGTGGTCATCACCAGTGTGGACCGCGACGATCTGGACGATGGCGGGGCAGAGCATTTCGCGATGACGATCCGCGCCATCCGCCACCGCGCGCCGGGCACGACGATCGAAATCCTGACGCCCGACTTCCTGAAATGCCCGCCCGCCGCGCTGGAAAAGGTGGTGGAGGCGCGCCCCGACGTGTTCAACCACAACCTGGAAACCGTGCCGGGGCTGTACCCCGAGGTGCGGCCCGGGGCGCGCTATTTCCATTCGCTGCGGCTTCTGCAGAAGGTGAAGGAACTGGACCCGGCGATGTTCACCAAATCGGGGATCATGGTGGGGCTGGGCGAGGAGCGGCAGGCGGTATTGCAGGTGATGGACGACATGCGCGCCGCGGATGTGGATTTCCTGACCGTGGGCCAATACCTGCAACCCACGCCCAAGCACCATGCGGTGGACCGGTTCGTGACGCCCGAGGAATTCGCGAGCTATGAGAAGGCCGCCTATGGCAAGGGCTTCCTGATGGTGTCGGCTACGCCGCTCACCCGGTCGTCCTATCATGCGGGCGACGATTTCGCCCGGCTGCGCGATGCGCGGCTGGCCAGGCTCGGCCGGGGCTGAGGCGCGCGCCCATGCGCCTGCGCCCCGTCAGTTCGCGGGCGGCACCTTCTTGACATAGGCGGCGATCGCGGCGCGGTCGGCATCGGTCAGGTGGCCCAGGTTCTCGATCACATGCGCCATGTCGCCGCCCGCGCTGTCGAAGGCGGGCGTCAGCCCCGAGGTGAGGTAGGTCGCGATGTCGTCGGCCGACCAGTCGAGTTTTGCGGGGGTGATGTTCGGGATATGCCCCGGACCGGAGGGGTTGGGCGCCCCGGCCAGCCAGCGGCCGCTGTCCATCGCGCCGAAAAGGTTGCGCGGCGTGTGGCATTCGCCGCAATGCACCAGCGCCTCGGCCAGGTAGCGGCCGCGCTGTTCTTCGGGCGTCAGCGGATCGGGCACCACCCAGCCGGGGCGCAGGAAGAGCCATTTCCAGCCGCCGATCAGCCGCCGCCAGCCGAAGGGGAACATCAGCCGGTGCGGGGCGTCGGCCTGAACGACCGGGGGCAGGGTGTCGATATAGGCTTTCAGATCGGCCACGTCCTGCAGTGTCATGTGGCTGTAGGACGTGTAGGGGAAGGCCGGGTAAAGGTGCTGGCCCGCGGGGTTCAGGCCGCGGGTCAGGGCGTTGGCAAAGGCCGCCAGCGTCCAGCCGCCGATGCCGGTGGCCTTGTCGGGCGAGATGTTCGGCACCACGAAGGTGCCGAACTGCGTTGCAAGCTCCTGTCCGCCGCCAAGCTTCAACTGCGCGGCGCCCGTGGCCCCCCTGGCGGCGTGGCACGAGGCGCAGCCGCCTGCCCAGAACAGCGCCTCGCCCTTGCGGGCATCCCCCGTAAGCCCTGCGACCGCATCGGCGGGCAGGGGGTTCGGGCGGGTGATCCACCAGAAGGCACCCGCGCCCAGCAGCGCGAGCAGGATCAGCAGACGGAGCGGACGCACGGGATCAGTTCGCTGCGCGGTATTCCTTGTGGCAGGCGCCGCAGGTGCCCGCCACCGGCCCGAAGTTCGCCTTGAGCGCATCAAGCCCGTTGCCTGCCTGCGCCTGCAGCGTCAGCGAGGCCTTGTGCAGGTCGGCGTATTTGGACACGAAGTCGTCCATGCTGGTCCAGATCGCGGGCAGAGCCTTGGTCTGGGGGTCTGCCGCGTTGTCGGAGCCCTGCGGGAAGAGGGTCGCGAAATCGACCGAGGAGATCGCCTCGAGCCCGTTGGCGGCGATCGTGGCGGCCTTGGCGTCGTAGGGGACCTTGCCCTGGGCCATCATGCCCAGTTGGCCCAGATAGTAGGCCTGCATCTTCATCAGCGCCTGGCGGGCGCCGATCGCGGCCTTGCCGGCATCCTGCGCAAACGCGGCACCCGCCAGCGACGTCAGGGTGGCCGCAATCACCAGTGAACGAACAATCCTCATACATCAGTCTCCCGGTTTACAGACAGTCTGGCCAGTATGACGTGCCAGGTGTTGAGGGTGGGATCATTTCGACGCGAGACAACTGTTCACGCACGCGCAGCCCCCCTGCGCCAAAGCGCAGGACGGGGCCGGGAGCTCAGAAATGCCGGGGCAGGTGCATCGGGTTCACGCGCCAGCCCTCGGGCCAAAGCCCGGCCTGCTGAAGCCCGGCCAGCGCCAGCGCCGCCGCCAGCGCGCCCAGCATGATCGCGGCCTGCCGGGCCGAGGGTGGGTGGCGCACCCAGCGCGCCATCCGCAGAAGCCAGCGCAGCGGGTCCATCAGGTGAACCGGACCTTGCCGATATAGGGCAGGTTGCGGTTGCGCTGCGCATAGTCGATGCCGTAGCCCACCACGAATTCGTCGGGGATCTCGAATCCGGTCCAGGTGGCGCGGATCGGCACCTCGCGGCGCGAGGGCTTGTCGAGCAGCACGCAGGAGTCGACGCGCGCCGGGCCCTTGGTCTGCAAGAGCTTCAGCACATGGGTCAGCGTGAAGCCGGTATCGACGATGTCTTCCACCACCAGCACGTCGCGGCCCGCGATCTCGCCGCGCAGGTCCTTGAGCACCCGCACCTCGCGCGAGCTTTCCATCGCGTTGCCGTAGGACGAGACCTCGAGGAAATCGACCTCGATCGGCAGGTCGATCTCGCGCACCAGGTCGGCGATGAAGATGAACGACCCGCGCAAGAGCCCCACGACAACCAGCTTGTCGGTGCCCGCGAAACTGCGGCTGATCTCGCCCGCCAGCGCCTCGACCCGGGCGGCGATCGCCTTGGCCGAGATCATCTGGTCTATGACATATGGTCTCTGTGCCATGTCCGCCCCTTGATTTCGCCCGCAGAACTACCGAAGTTCGCCCGCCAAGTCACCACAGCAGATGCACCGATGCCGACCTATCACGAAACCCGCCCGCTGCCCTATTCGGCGCAAGCCATGTACGACCTTGTGGCGGATGTCGCGTCCTACCCCAAGTTCCTGCCCTGGACGGCAGCGGCCCGCATCCGCGCGCGCACGCCCCAGCCTGACGGGACCGAGGTGATGGAGGCCGACCTGGTGATTTCCTTCAAGGTGTTCCGCGAACGGTTCGGCAGCCGGGTCCGGCTGCGCCCGGCCGAGATGAAGATCGACACCGAATATCTGGACGGCCCCTTCCGCTACATGAAATCCTACTGGTCGTTCCGCCCGACCGGCCCGGAAAGCTGCGAGGTGGAGTTCTTCGTGGATTTCGAGTTCCGCAACGCGATCCTGCAGGGAATCATCGGCATCGTCTTCAACGAGGCGGTGCAGCGGATGGTGAAGGCGTTCGAGAAGCGCGCGGCGGAACTTTACGGGCCGCGCGCAGTCTGACGCCGCTCAGGCCAGCGCGCCGATCAGCAGGTCAAGCGCATGATCGCGCGCCGCCGCGCGGACGTTGGCGCGCCCGCGCGCGCCGAAGTCCACCGTTTCCACCCGCACCGGGTTACCCCGGTGCGCCAGCCCGAAGCAGACGCGGCCTTCGGGCTTGAATTCCGATCCGCCGGGCCCGGCGATGCCGGTGATGGCGACGGCCAGCGTGGCGTCCGACCGCGCCAGCGCCCCTTCGGCCATCTCGCGGGCGACCTGTTCGGACACCGCGCCATGCGCCAGCAGGGTTTCCGCCTTCACCCCCAGCATCGCGCGCTTGGCGGCGTTGGAATAGGTGACGAAGCCGCGATCGAAGATGTCAGACGAGCCCGGCACATCGGTGATGGCGGCCGCGACCATGCCGCCGGTGCAGCTTTCGGCCGTGGCGATGCGGGCGCGGGCGGCGCGGGCGGCGGCCAGCAAAGCCTCGGCCTGCTCGCTCATCGTGCCAGCACCCCGTGGTAAAGCCCGGCGCCCGCGACCACCACGACGGCGGCCATCAGCCCGGCGTAGATGTCATCCAGCAGGATGCCGGCGGCATCCCCGCGGCGGTCGGCCCGGCCCACGATCCAGGGTTTCCAGATGTCGAAGAGGCGGAACGCCAGGAAGGCGGTCACATAGCCGGGCCAGGGAAAGGTCCAGGTGTCGAGCCCGGCGAACCAGAACCCGGCCGAGGGCGCGCACATCGCGATCCACTGGCCCGCGACCTCGTCGATCACGATTTCCGACGGGTCGCTGTCGCTGCCCGGGGGCCGGTCGGCCATGTCGCGGCGGATGGTGACGAAGGCCAGCCCGGTCACCACCAGCGTGGCGGCCAGCAACAGGGGAAAGCCGCCCACCCCGTGCAGGAAGATCGCGAAGACCACGGCCAGCGCCGAGGCCCAGGTGCCGCTGGCAGGCCGGACGTAGCCCACGCCGAAGAGGGTGACAAAGGCGCGGATCATGGCTGCACCAGCGTTGCGGTGGCGATGGCCGCGATGCCTTCCTCGCGGCCGGTGAAGCCCAGCCGCTCGGTCGTGGTGGCCTTCACGCTGACCCGGTCCACCTCGATCTCCAGAATCGCCGCCAGCGCGGCGCGCATCGCCTCGGCCTGCGGCGCGATCTTGGGCCGTTCGCACAGAAGTGTCACGTCGCAGTTGGCCAGCCGGTAGCCCCGCGCGCGCATCATCGCGGCGGCATGGGCCAGGAAGATGTGCGAGGCCGCGCCCTTCCACCGCATGTCCGAGGGCGGGAAATGGCGGCCGATGTCGCCCGCGGCCAGCGCACCATAGATCGC
>JAJZVD010000055.1 GCA_021845805.1 Pseudomonadota bacterium
CAGGTTGGACATTTCGTCCATCGCCGGGTTCAGGACGTATTCGCCGTTCTTGAAACCCACGCGCGCGGCGCCGATCGGGCCCATGAAGGGCACGCCCGAGATCGTCAGCGCGGCCGAGGCGGCGATCATCGCCACGATGTCGGGGTCGTTCACCAGGTCGCAGGACAGCACCGTGGCCATCACCAGAACCTCGTTGCGGAACCCCTCGACGAACAGCGGGCGGCAGGGGCGGTCGATCAGGCGGGAAACCAGCGTTTCCTTTTCCGACGGGCGCGCCTCGCGCTTGAAGAAGCCGCCAGGGATCTTGCCCGCGGCATAGTATTTTTCCTGATAGTGGACCGTCAGCGGGAAGAAGTCCTGCCCGGCTTTCGCGGTCTTGGCAAAGGTGACGTTGGCCATCACCGAGGTTTCGCCCAGCGTGGCGATCACCGACCCGTCCGCCTGGCGGGCAACCTTGCCCGTTTCCAGCGTCAGCGTCTCACCGCCCCACTGGATCGATTTCTTGGAAAGAGTGAACATCCGTCGTTTCCTCTGAGGGGTCCGGCCCTCCGGCCCCTCTCCTCTGGCGGCCCCATTGCCGCCGCCCCCTATCCTTCGCATGTGCCCGGGGGTGGGGGCCTCACGTCGCAGATGGCGCGCGCTTACAGGAAAACGGCCCGTTTGGGAAGCGCCGTGATGCAAGGCCGCCGCCCCGGGGCCAGCCCAAACGAAAACGCCCGCACCTTTCGGCACGGGCGTTCCGGTCCCTTGCGGGAAATCTCAGCGACGCAGGCCCAGACGCTCGATCAGCTTGGCGTAGCGGGCTTCGTCCTTGCCCTTCAGGTAGTCCAGCAGCTTGCGGCGCTGCGCCACCATCATCAGCAGACCGCGGCGGGAGTGGTTGTCCTTCCGGTGGGTCTTGAAGTGCTCGGTCAGCGTCGCGATGCGCGACGACAGGATCGCAACCTGAACCTCGGGCGAGCCGGTGTCGCCTTCCTTCGTCGCGAATTCCTTGACCAGACGGTTCTTTTCTTCAACGGTGATCGACATCGGGGGCTCCTTTCGGTTGGGGTCATGGCGCAGGCCGGGATGTCGTCCAGCAAGGCCCGTGGAGGCTCCGTTCCCAGAACGGATGCGGGCGTATAGGGGAAATCCCCGCGAAAGGAAAGCCGGATTCGCAAGGGGCCGTCACCGGTTCCGCCGCTTACCGGGCCTTCACCACGAGTCCAGACTCCGCTTCGTCGGCGGCCAAGCCCGGGCGTATCATCGCGCCCCATCAGGTGGGTGCCGGACATCGGGGTGGCCGACCCGGTCTTGCGTCGCGGGCGAAAGGGTGTGGTGATGCTGGGGTTGCTGGGCTTGGTGGGCCTGATGGCGGCGGGCGCGTTCATTCAGCTCGACCCCGACGAGCCCGAAGCCGCGTATGCGGACGACGCGCCACCCGACGAGTGCGCCGCGGCGCAGGGCGGCGACCTTCTGGGCCTGCCCGACGACGCGGATGCGGTGCTGGCGCCGCTCGACCCCGCGGCCCCGGCAGAGCCCGGCCCGGAGGTCGAGGCAGGCCCCGCCCTGCAGCCCCTGCCCGCCGACGCCCCGGGCCCGGCCGACGAAACCGGGGGCGACGGCCCCGTGCTGGAACCCCTGCCCCCCGACCCGCTGGAGCCGCCGCCGCCCGATCCGGTCGGGCCGCTGGCCCTTGATGGCGGCGACGGGCCCGACCTGCTGACGGGCGGCCCTGCCGCTGACGCGATCGCCGGGGGGGCGGGAAACGACGACCTGACCGGCGGCGCGGGCGATGACAGCCTTTGGGGCGGTGCCGGGGCGGATGCGTTGCGCGGCGATTCAGGGGACGACTGGCTGGACGGAGACGAGGGCGCCGACAGTCTGAGCGGGCAGGAGGGCAACGACCTGCTGGCCGGTGGCGACGGGGCCGATACGCTGGAAGGGGGCGACGGGCAGGACACGCTGCTTTCCGGGGCAGGCGACGACGTGTTGGACGGCCACGCGGGCGACGATCTTCTGGCGGGGGGCGCGGGGCAGGAATTGCTTTCCGGGGGGCTGGCGAACGACAGCCTGGACGGCGGTGACGGGGCCGATACGCTGACTGGCGGCGCGGGCGATGACACGCTGTTTCTGGGCGCGGGCGATCATGCAACGGGCGGTGACGGGGCCGATACCTTTCACGTCGGGCAATGGCATGCCCCTGCGGATGCCGCGGTGATCCACGATTTCGACCCCGGCGCCGATCGCATCGAGATCGCCTACGACCCGGCGGCCCATCCCGCGCCGGTCGTGGAACTGGCGCCCACGCGCGATGGCGGGGTGGCGGTGATGCTGGATGGCGCGCGCATCCTGCTGGTCGCCAATGGCACCGGGATGACCCCGGCGCAGATCGTGCTGACCGCGCTGGCCTAGCTAGCCGCCGAAATGCGGCAGGTAGGCCGCCAGCACCGCGTCGGGCGCTTCTTCCATTGCGAAATGCCCGCAGTCGCAGGAACTGTCCGTCACGTCTTCGGCCCAGGCCCGCCACAGCGCGGCCGGGCGGCCCGTGCGCGAGGGGAAGCCGGTTGTGGCCCAGAGAAAGCGCAGCGGCGCCGCGATCCGGCGCCCGGCGGCGCGGTCGGCCTCGTCGATCTCGCGGTCGGTCGTGGCCCCGGCCCGGTAGTCCGCGCACATCGCCGCGATCCGTGCCGGGTCCCGTGCCTGCGCGTGGTAGCTGGCCAGTGACTCGGGCGGGAAATCGTGCAGCCCCTTGGCCCGGGTCCAGCCGCGCAGCGTCCAGTCGATGTAGAACACCGGATCGGCGTTGATCATCCGTTCCGGCAAAGGGGCGGGCTGGGCCAGAAAGGTCCAGTGATAGGCCGCCATCCCCAGATTGGCATCCCAATGGGCCCAGTAATCGGCGGTCGGCAGGATCTCGATGATCCCCAGCCGCATCAGCCGCCCCGGATGATCCAGCGCGAACCGATAGGCCACGCGCGCGCCCCGGTCATGCCCCAGCACATGCGCGGCCCCGATCCCCAGCGCGTCCAGCATTCCCACCACGTCCTGCGCCATGGTGCGTTTGGAATAGACGGTGTGGGCCGCGTCGTCGGGTGGGGCGTCGCTGTGGCCATAGCCGCGCAGGTCGGGGATGATGACGCGGAACTGGCGGGCAAATTCGGGGGCCACCTTGGCCCAGCACATCCCGTTCTGCGGATAGCCGTGCAACAGCACCAGCGCCGGGCCATCGCCGGCCTCCTGCACCGACAGGGTGATGCCGTTCGTGGCGATCCGGCGGCGAATGAACCCCTCGATGGTCGACACGGCATTCTCCCTTGCTGGCGGTGCCAGTTTAGACCCGATCGGGCGCGATGGAAAAGGGGAGGGGGTGCCTGGCCGGACGTCTGAAGTCGGCGAGATGATCCCGGCCCTCCGATGATCCGCGATTTTCGTCCCAGAGGCTGTCGCAGGCCGCGCGCGCGCCGTGTCGCCGGGATGCCTCCGTCGGCGTCCGGCCCGTGCGGAAAAGCGTCCGGGTTGGCGGCATCACGGATCACGCATTGCGCAGACGCTGCCGATTGCGCCTAAAAATTAGGCGTTAGCGCCCTTGCGGCGATGCGTTCCAGCGCGCGGGCGGCGGCATGGCTTTGTTCGCCTTGACATGGGGCGACGCCTCGATAGCGTTCCATCAAAGGCTCAGAGCAGCCATTGGCAAGAACGCCCGCTTACGCACTGTCGACCTGGCAGTGGTTTGCGGGTTTTTTTATTTTTGACGCGGGGCACCTGCTCATGGTTAAGCGCATCGACGTCGGTCTGCTGTTTTCCCGGTCGGGAACCTATGCACTTCTTTCCGAAAGCTGCCGGATCGGCGCGCTGAAGGCGATCGAGCGGGTCAACGCCAGCCCGGATGCCCGGATCGAGATCGTGCCGGTGGAACGCGACCCCGGTGGCAATGTCGACCGCTACGCGCCGCTCGCCGCCGACATCCTGCGGGATACCGGCGCCCGCCACATCATCGGCTGCACCACATCCTGGAGCCGCAAGGAAGTCATCCCGGTGCTCGAGAAGCACGGCGGGATTCTCTGGTACCCGGCGCCCTATGAAGGCTTCGAGGCAAGCGAAAACGTTGTCTACATGCACGCCTGCCCGAACCAGCATATCCTGCCGCTGCTGGCCTATGTCGTGCCGCGCTTCGGCTCGCGCGGGTTTCTTGTCGGCTCGAACTACATCTGGGGCTGGGAGACGAACCGCATCGCGCGCGATCTGATCCGGGACGCAGGCGGTACCGTGCTGGGCGAGCGTTACCTGGCCCTGGGCGACGAAGACGTGGCGCGGATCGTCGAGGATATCCGGGTTCACCGGCCGAATTTCGTGCTGAACAACTTTGTCGGCGCCACCTCCTATGCCTTCCTGCAAGCCTATGCGGAACTGGGGCGCCAGGACCCGTGGTTCCACCCCGACACCTGCCCGCTGCTCAGCTGCAACATGTCCGAGGCAGAACTGCCCGCAATTGGCGGCAACGGCGAGGGGCATCTGTCTGTCGGGCCCTATTTCGACGGCTTGCCCAGGTGGCAGGGCGAAGATCTCGACTCGTCGTTGATGGCATCCGCCTACAGCGCGGTGATGATCCTGGCCGAGATGCTGTCGGGCGGGGACCGCGCCGACGACGAGATGACCTTCGCTGGCCGCCAGTTCCGCACGCCCCTGGGCCGGATCGCGATCGACCCGGCGACGCGGCACGCGCATCTGCCGGTGCGGATCGCGCGCATCCATGCGGGGCGTTTCGAGGTGCTGGAAGAGGCTTCGGCCTGCCTGCCCCCGGACCCCTACCTTTCGCGCTATGACCCGAAGGCCGCGTTCGCGCGCCCGGGCCTGCGGGTGGTGTCATGACCGCGCGGCGCATCCCCATCCTGGGCGGCGCGCATGCCGTCATCCTGCACCGGCCGCACGATGTGGTCGACGCGCTGGCCCGGCAGTTGACCGCGATCGGGCTGACGGCGGAACAGGTCTGGCCGCAGGTGCCCGCAACTGCCGTCCGGGCCGATTTCCTGTTCTTCGATGCCGATATGGGCTTCGATGACCAATTCCCCTGGAAGCCCGGCGCGGCGCCGATGCCGACCATCGCGCTGATCGGGTCCGAGGCGCCGGGGCGCATCGAATGGGCGTTGTCGCATGCCGCGAATGCGCAACTGCTGAAGCCGGTCGGCAGCGCCGGCGTCTATTCGTCGCTTCTGATCGCCCGGCAGACCTTCGAGCACAACAAGGCGCTGGAGGCGAAGGTCGCCAGTCTGCGCGACCGCATCGCCCAGCGAGAGACCATCGTGCGCGCCGTCGCGGCCCTGGCGCAGGCCGATGGCAGCCAGGAGGCCGGGTTCGCCCGGTTGCGCAGCCTTGCCATGGACAGTCGGCTGACCATGGAGGAAGCGGCGCATCGGGTGCTTGCCCGCCGCGAAACCGACCCTGACCGCGCCAACCGCCGGGTGCCGAAGTGACCGCCGCCGCCGATACCCCACGGAAAGAGCGCGGAGCGATGTCGCGCCTGCTGTCCCGCCCGCTTGCGATCTTCGGGCTGCTGATCGTTGCGCTGGTCGTGTTCGGCGCGATCCTTGCGCCCTACCTGACGTCCTATGGCCCCGACGATCAGCTTTTCGATGGGCTGACGCTTCAGGGTGCGCCGCTTCCGCCGGGTGGAAAGTTCCTGCTTGGCACCGATCTTCTGGGCCGGGACCTTCTGACGCGGATCCTGTTCGGGGCGCGGACCTCGCTCATCATCGGCATCGTGGCGAATGGCATCTCGCTTGTCATCGGAACGCTGGTCGGGGTTCTTGCCGGGTTCTACCGTGGCTGGGTCGCGACAATCCTGATGCGCTTCACCGACCTGATGATGGCGTTTCCGGCGCTGCTGCTGGCGATCAGCCTTGCCGCCGTCTTCACGCCCAGCCTCTGGATCGTGGCGATGGTGATCGCTCTGGTGAACTGGGTGCAGATCGCCCGGGTGATCTACACCGAGACGCGCTCGCTGGCCGAGCGGGAGTTCATCGAGGCCGAACGGTCGATCGGGGCGGGGGTGGGGCGGATCCTCACGCGCCATATCCTGCCGCATCTGTTCCCGACCATCATCGTCTGGGGCACGCTGGGCATTTCGACAACGGTGCTGCTGGAGGCGACGCTCAGCTATCTTGGCGTGGGCGTGCAGCCGCCGACCCCGTCCTGGGGCAACATCATCTTCGAAAACCAGACCTACTTCCAGTCGGCGCCCTGGCTGGTGTTTTTCCCGGGCGTGGCGATCCTGCTGCTGGCGCTGGCCTTCAACCTTGTCGGTGATGCGCTGCGCGATGTCCTGGACCCGACACAGAGAGGGCATCTGAAATGATCGCGTATCTCGCGAAACGGATCGTCCAGTCGCTGTTCATCCTGGTGGGCGTGTCCATCATCACCTTCGCTCTGCTCTATCTGCTGCCTGCCGACCCCGTGCGCCAGATCGCCGGGCGCAACGCCAGCCCGCAGATGATCGAGAACATCCGCCGCGAGCTTGGCCTCGATCAGCCTTTCATCCTGCAATACTGGCATTACCTGCTGCGGCTGCTGCACGGGGATCTGGGCCGGTCCTACCTGCAACGGACAGAGGTCGGTGCGCTGGTGGCGGCACGGCTGCCTGCAACGCTGCTGCTGATGGTCGGCTCGATCTTCTGCGAACTGTCCATGGGCCTGACGATGGGCCTTTTCGCCGCGCTCCGCCGCGGTACGAAGACCGACCAGGCGCTGATGGTGGTGTCGTTCGTCGGCGTGTCGGCGCCGCAGTTCGTCGTGGGGCTTCTGCTGCTCTACGTGTTCGCCGTGCAACTCGCGTGGTTCCCGATCGGCGGCTACGGCCATGTCTCGAACCTGGTGCTGCCCTCGGTGACGCTGGGGATCCTGGGGGCGGGCTGGTATTCGCGCATGATGCGCTCGTCGATGATCGACGTGCTGCGGCAGGATTTCATCCGCACGGCGCGGGCGAAGGGGCTGAAGCGCGCCGCGATCCTGTTTCGCCATGCACTGCCGAACGCGATCCTGCCCATCGTCGCGATGGTCGGCATCGACATCGGGCTTTTCATGTCCGGCATCGTCGTCGTCGAAAGCGTCTTCGGCTGGCCCGGGATCGGCCAGCTTGCCTGGCAGGCGATCCAGCGCGTCGACACGCCGATCATCATGGGCGTCACCCTGGTGTCTGCGGTTGCGATCGTGCTGGGCAACCTGCTGGCCGACCTGATCGCGCCGTTCATCGACCCCCGGATCAAGCTCAAGTGACACGTTTCAACCCACCGCGTTCCAAACGGAGGCAAGCAATGAAGAAAATACTGACAACAGGGATTGCTGCGGCGCTACTCGGAGTGACGGCGATGCCCGCAACGGTGCTGGCGGATGATGCCACCCCGCAGCAGGGAGGCGACATCACCGTCACCTTCTCGAACGATGTGGCAACGCTCGATCCGGCGATCGGCTACGACTGGCAGAACTGGTCGATGATCAAGAGCCTGTTCGAGGGCCTGATGGCCTACAAGCCCGGCACCACCGAGCTGGAACCGAACCTGGCGGAAGGCTACAAGATTTCCGACGACGGGAAGGCCTATACCTTCACGCTGCGCGATGGGATCAAGTTCTCGAACGGCCGCGCGATCACCGCCGATGACGTGAAGTATTCGCTGGATCGTGTGGTCAATCCCAAGACCCAGAGCCCCGGCGCAAGCTTCTTCTCGACCATCGTCGGCTATGACGATGTGACCGCGGGCAAGGCCACCGGATTGTCGGGCGTCAAGGTCATCGACCCGCGTACCGTCGAAATCGACCTGTCGCAGCCGGACGCGGCCTTCCTTCAGAAGATGGCGCTGAACTTCGCCTTCGTCGTGCCGAAGGAGGCGGTCGAGCAATGGGGTGCCGACTTCGGTCATCACCCGGTCGGCAGCGGCGCGTTCGAGATGAAGGCGTGGGACGTGGGCCAGAAGCTCGTCTTCGTGCGCAATCCCGATTACTGGCAGAAGGGCCTGCCGCACCTTGACCAGATCACCTTCGAGTTCGGCCAGGCCCCGATCGTCGCCCTGCTGCGCCTGCAGCGCGGCGAGATCGACATCGCCGGCGACGGCATTCCGCCCGCCAAGTTCCTTGAGGTCATGAAGGACCCGAACACCAAGAAGAACATCGTCGAAGGCGAGCAGCTTCAGACCGGCTACATCACGCTCAACACGACCATGAAGCCGTTCGACAACGTCAAGGTGCGTCAGGCGGTGAACATGGCGGTCAACAAGGACCGGATCATCCAGATCATCAACGGCCGCGCGACCCCTGCGAACCAGCCGCTTCCGCCGCTGATGCCGGGCTACAACAAGGACATCAAAGGCTACGCATTCGATACCGCGGCGGCCAAGAAGCTTCTTGCCGATGCCGGCTATCCCGATGGCTTCTCGACCGAGCTTTACGTCTACAACACCGATCCGAACCCGCGCATCGCGCAGGCGATCCAGCAGGATCTGTCGCAGATCGGCATCAAGGCGGCGATCAAGTCGCTTGACCAGGCGAACGTGATCGCGGCGGGCGGGTCTGACGCGGGCGTTCCGATGATCTGGTCGGGCGGCATGGCCTGGATTGCCGACTACCCGGACCCCTCGGACTTCTACTGGCCGATCCTGAGCTGCGACGGCGCGGTGTCGGGCGGCTGGAACTGGGCGAAGTTCTGCGACAAGGCGCTGGATGCAGAGGCGAAGAAGGCCGATGCGATGGTCGCCCCCGATCAGCAGGACGCCCGCAACAAGATGTGGGGCGAGATCTATGCCAAGGTCGTCGACCAGGCGCCGTGGGTCCCGGTCTTCAACGAGAAGCACTACACGATCCGTTCGGACCGCATGGCGGGGCCTGACAACCTCTATGCCGACCCGATCAACATCCCGGTGAACTACAACAATATCTGGGTGAACAATGTGCACTAAGTGTAGCTACACGATCCACAGCCATCACCATCACTTCGGGTGGGACAACTCGATCGAACCCGCCGGGCGCATTGCGCCCGGCACCACGGTCGAATTCGGATGCGTGGATTCCTCGGGCGGCCAGTTGCACGCGAAAAGCACCGCGGCCGACATCGCCACACTGTCCTTCGACAGGATCAACCCGGTCACCGGCCCGATCTTCGTCGAAGGCGCAGAACCGGGCGATGCGCTGAAGATCACCATCGAGGAGTTCCTCCCCTCGGGCTTCGGCTGGACGGCGAACATTCCGGGCTTCGGCCTGCTGGCCGAGGATTTCACGGAACCGGCGCTGAACATCTGGTCCTACGACAAGACGACGATGGCGCCGGCGCTGTTCGGCAAGAACGCGCGCGTGCCGCTGAAGCCCTTCGCGGGCACGATCGGGAATGCCCCCGCCCAGCCGGGTCTTCATTCGGTCGTGCCGCCGCGGCGGGTCGGCGGCAATCTCGACATCCGCGACCTTTCGGCGGGAACCGTCCTTTACCTGCCGGTCGAGGTTGCGGGCGCCCTCTTCTCTGTCGGCGACACCCATGCCGCGCAGGGCGATGGCGAGGTCTGCGGCACGGCGATCGAAAGCCCGATGAATGCCGTCCTGACCTTCGATCTGGTCAAGCAGGCCAATCTGGCGATGCCGCGCTTCACGACGCCGGGGCCGGTGACCCGGCATCTCGATGCAAAGGGCTACGAGGTCACGACGGGTGTGGGCCCCGATCTGATGGCAGGTGCGAAGGCTGCGGTGTCGCAGATGGTCGACCTGCTTGCCGGGCGCTACAAGCTGGCCCCCGTCGAAGCCTACATGCTGTGTTCGGTCTGCGGCGACCTGCGCATCAGCGAGATCGTGGACATGCCGAACTGGGTCGTCTCGTTCTACTTTCCGCGCTGTGTGTTGGAATGACCCAGCCGCAATCGGGCATCTCGGCCGGCATTCCGATGCCGGCTGACCCTCCGGTACTGTCCGTCGCAGGGCTGACCGTCGTGGTCGGCAGCCAGGACGGCCCGCGGCCTGTCGTGTCGGGGCTGAGCTTCGAGCTGCGCCGGGGAGAGACGCTGGCGCTGGCGGGGGAGTCCGGCTCTGGCAAGTCGATGACCTCGCTGGCGATCATGGGGCTTCTGCCGAAACCGGCCGCGAAGATATCGGAAGGCTCGGTCATGCTGGGCGATCTGGATCTCGTCCGGCTCGGCGAGGGCCGGATGCGCCAGATCCGCGGCAGCCGGATCGCGATGATCTTCCAGGAGCCGATGACATCGCTGAACCCGGTGCTGACGATCGGGCGGCAACTGACCGAGGCGATCCAGGCGCATGAGCCGATGTCGCGCAGCGCCGCGCGGCAGCGGGCCGTCGAGGCCCTGAACGCGGTGCGCATCCCCGAAGCCGCAAGCCGTCTGTCGCAATATCCCCACGAACTCTCTGGCGGCATGCGCCAGCGGGTGATGATCGCCATGGCGCTTGCGCTCAAGCCGGATGTGCTGATCGCCGACGAGCCGACGACGGCGCTGGATGTGACCGTGCAGGCCCAGATCCTGCAACTGCTGAAGGACCTTCAGCAAGAGATGGGCACGGCGATCATCCTGATTACCCATGACATGGGCGTGGTGGCCGAGACCGCCGATCGCGCCATCATCCTGCGCGACGGCAGGATGGTCGAGCAGAACGACATCCGCACCCTGTTCCGCGCCCCGGCCCAGCCCTATACGCGGGAACTTCTGGCCGCCGTCCCCCGGATCCGCGTCGGGGCCGACGCCCCGCCGCCCGCCGTTCCGGCCCGGGCATCGGACGCGTTGCTGAAGGTGGAAGACCTGACCGTGCGATTTGACCTGCGCGGTGGAATCTTTGGCCAGGTCGACCGCCGTGTGCACGCCGTCGAAGGCATCTCCTTCCAGATCGGCCAACGCGAGACCTTTTCGGTCGTGGGCGAATCCGGCTGCGGCAAGTCGACGACGGCAAAGGCCATTGCCGGTCTGGTTCCCTATTCGGGCGATCTGCTGCTTGACGGCCGGAACATGGCCGCCCGCGACGCCCGCCAACGGCGGGCCTTGCGTCGCGACGTTCAGATGATCTTCCAGGACCCCTTCGCCTCGCTCGATCCCCGGATGACGGTCGGGGATCTGGTGCGAGAGCCGCTGGACATCCACCAGATCGGTGACCCGAAAGAGCGCCGGGACCGCGTGGCGGGCCTGTTTCAACGGGTCGGCCTTTCGGCGGACCAGATGTCGCGCTATCCGCACGAGTTCTCGGGCGGGCAGCGGCAGCGCATCTGCATCGCCCGTGCGCTGGCACTCAGACCCAGGCTGATCGTGGCGGATGAAAGCGTTTCGGCGCTTGATGTCTCGGTGCAGGCCCGTGTCCTCGACCTGCTGAAAGAGCTTCAGGCCGAATTCGGGATTTCCTACATGTTCATCTCGCATGACATGGCCGTGGTCGAGAACATCTCGGATCGGATGGCCGTGATGTATCTGGGCCAGATCGTCGAGATGGGGCACTGTTCGCAGATCTTTTCCGATCCGCGCCACCCCTACACGCGGCGGCTGATCGAGGCCGTGCCGGTTCCCGATCCTGCGCACCGCCGCACCGCGTTCCCGCGGATGCCGGGAGAGATCCCCAGCCCGGTTCGCAAGCTTGGCGACGATCCCCGGCGCATTCCGCTGGTGGATGTGGGCGATGGTCATCTGGTGGCGGCCGACGCAGAGGCGTAGGCGCCCACCCAGGCCAGGGCCCCGGAACCGGGGCCCCTGCCCGAACATCGAATGCGATCTGGGGGGAGGGGTGAGAGGCTGGACAACGACCCAAGCGGGGCTCGTTACGGCTGCTTCCTTCCGGACCTGACCGGGTTGGCGAGGCGCTCGCCCGCGCCAACCTCTCGAGCGTCGATATAGGGCGCCGCGCGCGGGGATGCAAGCGGCACCGGCATCAGCCGCGGCCCGCCCCGCGGCGATGGCGGTCGGCCACCTCCAGCGCCCAGAGGTGCAGCCGGTCGTGCATCCGGCCGGTGATCCGCCCCTTGGCCAGCCGCATCGATTGCACCAGGATCCGGGCCGACAGCGTCAGCGGGCGCAGCCGCACCTTCAGCGTAAGCCGGGTCGTGCTGCGCGACAGTTCCAGCAACTCGACCAGCAACTCGCCCGTGACCGAGGCGGCATCCAGATCGAAGCGCAGGCGTGCGGGGCGGTCGAAATCCTCGAGCTTCAGCGCCATGGCGCGCTTGCGTCCGCGGAAGGGGAACACGGCGCGCCACTGCATGCCCCGGCCCGGGACATCGCGCGAATCCAGCCGCGCGACCTCTACGCCCCGGCGGAGCGCCGCCGTTTCGAAGGCGGTGAAATTCGTCAACTCGTCAAAGACGAGACCGATCGGCGCCTCGATATCCGCGCGCGTCGAAAGATCCATGATACTGGTGCCTGTCTGCTGCCTTCCGGCGGTCTTCCAAGGCTTAATCCAAGCGGTCTGCCAGCCAGTTTGCAATCAGGAAATGGGCGATCGCGCCGCGCCGGGCGGGTTTGATGCGCGGGTGCAACCCCGCCATCATGTCGACCATCTCTTCCCGGCTGACCCAGAGCGCGTCTTCCAGTTCGGCGGGGTCAAGCCGGATCGTGTCGCTTGTGGCCTCGCCCTGGCAGCCCAGCATCAGCGAGGCGGGGAAGGGCCAGGGCTGGCTGGCAAGATAGCGCACCGCGCCCACCGTCACCCCGGCTTCCTCCGCCACCTCGCGGCGCACGGCGGCCTCGATCGTCTCGCCCGGTTCGATGAACCCCGCCAGCAGCGAATACATCCCCTCGGGCCAGCCATGCGAACGGCCCAGCAGCACCTTGTTGGCGCGGGTGACCAGCATGATGACCACGGGGTCCGTGCGCGGAAAGTGATGCGCCCCGCACGACGGGCAATCGCGCTGCCAGCCCGCCTGGGCCCAGAGGCTCTGCGCGCCGCAGCGGGCGCAGAACCGGTGGTTCGCGTGCCAGCCGAACAGCGCCCGCGCCATCGCGGCACATTCGGCCTCGCGCGGGGACAGCCGCGCCATCACCCCGCGCAGTTCGGCAAAGCGCAGGCCGGGCAGGGCGGGGTGCATCTGTTCGGACGGGTCGAAGAACTGCGCAAGCTGAACCTGGTCCTCGGCAGGCGGTTCCCAGCCGGACATGTCGGCGGCAAAAAGCGGCCCCGCCGCGTCACGCCCAAGGAACAGAAGCTGCCCCCCCGCCTCGGCCAGCGCCGAGTGGCCGGGGGCAATCCAGCCCAGCGCCTCGCCCTGCAACAGCGGCTTGCCGCGCCACCACAGGCTGACGCGCGCGCCCGCCGCCGCCGCCAGCGCCTCTGCGCTGCCCCGCAGCTCGGCCGCGCGATCCAGGCCAGAGCCGCCGAAGGTGACCGTTTCCGCAATCCGCATCCTGTCCTCCGCTGGTGCCGCGCCCTTCCTGCCACGCCCCCGCGCGGGGTGCAAATGCCCCGGGGCTGGACCTTGGCCCCCGCGCGTGAGAGGGAAGGGGCGCGCGCCCCGACCGCACGAGGACCCCGTGCCGAACGACCCGCTTCGCCCCCTGGCCGCCCAGGTGCATCTGCGCCTGATCGCGACCACCGACATTCACGCCCATCTCTGGCCGTGGGATTACTTTGCCGACCGGCCGACCGACACCGCGGGCCTTGCGCGCACCGCAGCCCTGATCGCCGCGGCGAGGGGCGAGGTGGCCAACGCGCTGGTGGTCGACAATGGCGATGTGCTGCAGGGCAACCCCCTGGGCGATCTTTACGGCGCGCCGGGGGGGCTGGCGCCGGGGGAACGCCACCCGGTGATTGCCGCGCTGGCCACGGCGGGGATCGAGGTCTCGACGCTGGGCAACCACGAGTTCAACTACGGGCTCGACCTGCTGGGCCGGGTGCTGGCCGATGCGCCCTATCCGGTCGTCTGCGCCAACGTGGTCCACGCGCCGACGCGCGACCCGGCCACCGACGCGACGCTGGCACAGCCCTTCGTGATCCTTGACCGGCAGGTGACCGACGGCGCCGGGCGGGCGCATCGCCTGCGCATCGGGGTGATCGGCTTCGTGCCGCCGCAGATCCTGGCCTGGGATCGTGCCGCGCTGACGGGCCGGGTTGCGGTGCATGACATCGTGGCGGCTGCCGCGGCGCGGGTGCCGCAGCTGCGCGCGGCCGGCGCCGATCTTGTCGTGGCGCTGGCCCATACCGGCTTCGGCCCTGCCGCGCCGCAGCCGGGGATGGAAAACGCCGCGACCGCGCTGGCCGGGGTGCCGGGGATCGACGTGATCGTCGCGGGCCACACCCACCGCACCTTTCCCGCCCCCGACGCGGCAGGCCAGCCGGGGCTGGACCCCGTGGCAGGGACCGCGGGCGGTCGCCCGGCGGTGATGCCGGGCTTCTGGGGCTCGCATGTGGGCGTGGTGGATCTGTTGCTGTCGCCGGGCGGGGGCTGGCGGATCGAGGCGGCCCAGAGCCATCTGCGCCCGATCTTTACCGTCGAGGCCACGGGGGCCATCGTCCCTGCGGTCGGCGACCATCCCGGCGTGCTGGCGGTCTCGCGCGCGGCGCATGAGGCCACGCTCCGATCCATCCGCCGCCCGATCGGCGCGCTGTCGGCCCCGCTGACCAGCTATTTCGCCCTTGCCGGGGATGACCCGGCCGTCCGTCTGGTGGCGGCGGTGCAGCGGGCGCGGATGGCGCACCTGCTCGAAGGCCGCCCCGAGGCCGAGCTGCCGATGTTGTCGGCTGCGGGTCCCTTCAAGACCGGCGGGCGCGGCGGCCCGGGCTTCTTTACCGATGTGCCGGCCGGGCCGCTGTCGATGAAGCATGCGGCCGACCTTTACATCTACCCCAACACGCTTTGCGCGCTGCGTGTCACCGGGGCCGATCTGCGCGACTGGCTGGAACATGCCGCGCGGCTTTACCTGCCGGTCCGGCCCGGCGGGCGGGACCAGCCGCTGATCGACCCGACTTTCCCCAGCTTCACCTTCGACACGATCGACGGGCTGACCTATCGCTTCGATCTGGCGGCCCCGCCCGGGGCCCGCGTCACCGCGCTTGCCCACCGCGGCAAACCGGTGGCCCCCGCAGACCGTTTCATGATCGTCTGCAACAACTACCGCGCCGGGGGCAGCCTGCCCGGCGCCCGGCCCGACCGGATCGTGATCGAGGATGCCGAGCCGGTGCGCGACCTGCTGATCCGGCACATCCAGCAGGTGGGCACGCTGGTGCCCCCCGCTGCGGATGGCTGGGGCTTCGTGCCGATGCCGGGCACCACGGTGACCTTCGACACCGGCCCCGCGGCGGCCGGTCATCTGTCCGCTGCCCCGCTGCCGTCCGAGGTCATGGGCACAACGCCTGCCGGATTCCTGCGGCTGCGGCTGGCGCTTTAGGCGCGGCGCCGCTCAGTCTCGCCGGGGCGAGGCCGGATAGGTGCCCAGAATCCGGCATTCCGAGGTGAAATAGCGCAGCTCTTCCAGCGCCAGCTTCACGTTGGGGTCATCCGGGTGGCCCTCGATGTCGGCGTAGAACTGCGTCGCGGTGAACGAGCCGCCCACCATGTAGCTTTCCAGCTTGGTCATATTCACGCCATTCGTGGCAAAGCCCCCCAGCGCCTTGTAAAGCGCCGCAGGGATGTTGCGGACCCGGAAGATGAAGGTGGTCATCATCCGGCCCGGGCCGCGGCGGCGCATGTCGGGCTCGCGCGCCATGATGAGGAAGCGGGTGGTGTTGTTGGCCTGGTCCTCGATGTGGCGGGCCAGCACGTCCAGCCCGTAGATCTCGGCCGCCAGTTCCGAGGCCAGCGCCGCACGCGTGGGGTCGCGCGCCTCTGCCACCTCGCGGGCGGCACGGGCGTTGTCGGAACTGACCTTGCCGCGGATGCCGTGCGCCTTCAGGAACCCCGCCGCCTGCGGAAGGATCACCACATGGCCATGCGCCTCGCGCACATTCTCCAGCCGCGCGCCGGGGACCCCGAGCAGGTTCACATGCACCCGCACGAAGGCCTCGCCCACGATGTGCAGGCCGGAATTCGGCAGCAGGTGATGCACGTCGGCGACCCGGCCGTAGGTGGAATTCTCGACCGCGATCATCCCAAGCTCGGCCTCGCCCGACCGCACCGCCTCGATTGCCTCATCGAACGTGGCGCAGGGCAGGGGGTCATGTTCGGGCCGCGCCTCGCGGCAGGCCTGATGCGAATAGGCTCCGGGCTCTCCCTGAAACGAGATGCGACCAATCATAACCTTTTCCTCGCAGAAATGCCCCTGCCCGGGCGATTGGTCGCGCTAAGTATACCTTGAAACCTGCGAGGGGAAGCTTGTAGATAGCCGAAACTTCAAACTCTGGAATCTGACGGGAAGCGACATGTTCGACACGATGACCTTCACGAAGATTGTGGGCGCCTTCTGCGGGGCACTGCTGGTCTTCCTGCTCGGCAACTGGGCGGGCGAGGTGCTTTATTCCACCGCCGAAGCCGGCCCGCAGGCCTACAGTGTGCAGGTCGCCGATGCGAGTGCCACGGCCCAGCCTGCGGCGGCGGCGGATGCAGGACCCGATTTCAAGACCGTTTTCGCCTCGGCCGACCCCAAGAAGGGCGAGACGATCTTCGGCAAGTGCAAGGCCTGCCACAAGGTTGACGGCCAGAACGCCACCGGCCCGCACCTGAACGGCGTCGTCGGCCGTGCGGTCGCCTCGGTCGAGGGGTTCAGCTACTCGGACGCGCTGAAGAAGCTTGGCGGCGACTGGACGCCGGACCGGCTGAACGACTGGCTGCACAAGCCGTCGGCCTACGCGCCGGGCACCAAGATGGGCTTCGCCGGGCTTGACAAGGTTCAGGATCGCGCAGACGTGATCGCCTACCTCGCCACGGTGAAGTGATCCTTCGCCGCGCGACGCGGGTTCGGGGCCGTCCTTCGGGGCGGCCCTTTGCATGTCTGCCGCTTCACATAATCTCAACTTGAACCGGGGCAGGTGCCCGCCATAGCCTGACCCGGACGATCCCGGCCGAAGGAGACGACGATGCCGATCCGCGCCCCCCACACCGGCCGTGCCTCGCTGGCGCTGGTGGCTGCGCTTCTGCTGACGGCCGGGGCGGCCTGGGGTGGCGATACGATCACCTCCTGGGGGATCTCGCCCTTCGGCGAACTGAAGTACCCGCAGGATTTCGCCCATCTCGATTACGTCAACCCCGACGCGCCGAAGGGTGGCGAAATCTCTGAATGGCAGCCGGGCAGCTTCGACAGCATGAACCCCTTCACCGACAAGGGGCAGGCGGCGGCGCTGGCCTCGGTGCCCTATGAAAGCCTGCTGACCACGGTGGCGGATGAACCTTCGGCCGTCTATTGCCTGATCTGCAAGACGCTGGAATACCCGCCCGACCGGTCCTGGGTGATCTTTACCCTGCGCCCAGAGGTGAAGTTTTCGGATGGCTCGCCGCTGACGGCAGAGGACGTGGCCTTTTCCTACAATCTTCTGCTGACGCAGGGCCTGCCCGATTTCCGTGCCGTGCTGGGCCAGCAGGTGCAAAGCGTCGAGGTGCTGGCCCCGGACCGGATCAAGTTCACCTTCCGCCCCGGCTACCCCACCCGCGACCTGCCCGCCTCGGTCGGCCAGTTGCCGATCTTTTCCAAGGCCTATTACCAGGCCAACAATCAGGATCTGGCGCAAAGCAGCCTGAAGCCGTTTCTGGGCTCGGGCCCCTACATGCTGGACCGGATGAACGTGGGCCAGACCGTGGTCTACAAGCGCAACCCCGATTACTGGGGCCAGGCGCTGCCGATCAACATCGGCCGCAACAATTTCGACCACATCCGAATCGAGTATTACGCCGACTACAACGCCGCCTTCGAGGGCTTCAAGGGGGGCAGCTACACCTTCCGCAACGAGGCCTCGTCGATCAAATGGGCGACCGGCTACGACTTCCCCGCGGTGAAGTCGGGGGCGATCCGCAAGGTGGCGCTGCCCGATGGCACGCTGGCCACGGGGCAGAGCTTTGTCTTCAACCTGCGCCGCGCCAAGTTCCAGGACCCGCGGGTGCGGCAGGCCATCGGGTTGATGTTCAACTTTGAATGGTCGAACCAGAAACTGTTCTACGGGCTGTACAAGCGCATCAATTCCTTCTGGGAAAACAGCGACCTTGCCGCCACCGGCAAGCCGGATGCGGCCGAACTGGCCCTGTTGCAGCCGCTGGCCGACAAGCTGCCGCCCGGCGTTCTGACCGATGACGCGGTGATGGCGCCCACGTCTGGCGAGCGCCAGCTTGACCGCGCCAACCTGCGCAAGGCCTCCGACCTGCTGGATGCGGCGGGATGGAAGGTGGCCTCGGACGGGCTGCGCCACAACCCGCAGGGCGAGGTGCTGAAGGTCGAGTTCCTGAACGGCAATCCCGATTTCGACCGGGTGATCAACCCGTTCATCGAGAACCTGAAGGCGCTGGGCATCGATGCGGTGCTGACCGATGTGGACAGCGCGCAATACACGGTGCGCATCCGCCCGCCGAACTACGATTTCGATATCATCACCACGCAGTTCCCGATGTCCTATGTGCCGAGCGACGACCTGAAACAGTATTTCGGCTCGGCCACCGCCGACATTTCCACCTTCAACGTCATGGGGCTGAAGGATCCGGCGGTGGATGCGCTGATCGGCAATGTCACCGCCGCGTCATCGGCGGCGACGCTGCTGCCGGCCGTCCACGCGCTCGACCGGGTGCTGCGGGCCGAGTATTTCTGGGTGCCCGAGTGGTATCGCAACCAGTACACGGTCGCCTATTACGACATGTATGACCATCCCGAGACCCTGCCGCCCTACGCGCTGGGAGAGCTGGATTTCTGGTGGTACGACGCCCAGAAGGCCGCGGCGCTGAAGGCGTCGGGCGCGCTGCGGTAGGGACGGGAATGGGCGCCTACATCCTGCGGCGGATTCTGCTGATGATCCCGACACTGGTCGGCATCATGGTCATCAACTTCACGCTGACGCAATTCGTGCCGGGCGGCCCGGTGGAACAGATCATCGCCCGCCTTCAGGGCCAGGGCGATGCCTTCCAGAACATCGCGGGCAGCGGTGGCGATGCGGGCCACGCGACCGCCAGCATGGGGCTGAACGACAAATACCTGGGCGCGCGCGGCCTGCCGCCCGAATTCATCGCAAGCCTCAACAAGGAATTCGGCTTCGACAAGCCGCCGTTGCAGCGGTTTCTCGACATGATGTGGAACTATGCCCACCTCGACTTCGGCAAAAGCTACTTCCGCTCGATCTCGGTGGTCGAGCTGGTGAAGGAAAAGCTGCCCGTGTCGATCACCATCGGGCTCTGGACCACGCTTCTGTCCTACCTGATCTCGATCCCGCTGGGCATCCGCAAGGCGGTGCGCGACGGCTCGCGGTTCGATACCTGGACCTCGGGCGCGATCATCGTGGGCTATGCGATCCCGGGGTTCCTGTTCGCCATCCTGCTGCTCGTGGTCTTTGCGGGCGGCTCGTATTTCCGCTGGTTCCCCCTGCGCGGCCTGACCTCGGACAACTGGGACCAGCTGAGCCTGATCGGGAAGGTCATCGACTATCTCTGGCACATCACCCTGCCGGTGATCGCGTCGACCATCGCGGGCTTTGCGACGCTGACGCTGCTGACCAAGAACAGCTTTCTGGACGAGATCAAGAAGCAGTACGTCATGACCGCCCGCGCCAAGGGCCTGCCGGAACGGCGGGTGCTTTACGGCCATGTCTTCCGCAACGCCATGCTGATCGTCATCGCGGGCTTTCCCAGCCTTTTCGTGTCGGTCTTCTTCGGCGGCAGCCTCATCATCGAGACGATCTTCTCGCTCGATGGTCTGGGGCGGCTGGGCTACGAGGCCGCGGTGCAGCGCGATTACCCGGTGATCTTCGGCACCCTCTTCGTCTTCAGCCTGATCGGGCTGGTGATGGGGCTGATTTCCGACCTGATGTATGTCTGGGTCGATCCCCGCATCGACTTCGAGACGCGGGAAACCTGATGGCGCTGTCTGAACTGAACCGCCGCCGCTGGCGGAATTTCCGGGCCAACCGCCGCGCCTACTGGTCGCTGGTGCTGTTCGCGCTGCTGTTCGGCCTGTCGCTGTGTGCCGAACTGATCGCCAACGACCATCCGCTGCTGGTACGCTACAAGGGCGACTGGCGGATGCCGGTGTTCAGCTTCTATTCCGAAAAGGATTTCGGCGGCGATTTCGCGACCGAGGCGGTCTACAAGGACCCCGTGGTGCAATGCCTCATCATCGCCGCCGGAAACGACGGCTGCTTCGATACGCCGGAAAAGACCCGCGCGGCGGCCGAAACCGGCGTGATCGACGGGCAGAAGGTGCAGACCGGCTTCATCCTCTGGCCGCTGATCCCCTATTCCTACAACACGGTGAACGATATCAAGGGAACTGCGCCCTCGGCCCCCGACGGCAAGCACTGGCTGGGCACCGACGACACCGCCCGCGACGTGCTGGCGCGGGTGATCTACGGCTTCCGCCTGTCGGTGGGCTTCGCGCTGATCGTCTCGGCGCTGAGTTCTGTGATCGGCATCGCGGCGGGGGCGGTGCAGGGCTATTTCGGCGGCTGGGTCGACCTGATCTTCCAGCGGGTGATCGAGATCTGGGGATCGACGCCCAGCCTTTACGTCATCATCATCATCGGCGCCGTGTTCCACATGACGTTTCCGCTGTTCGTGGGGCTGATGGTGCTGTTCGGCTGGACCTCGCTTGTCCATGTGGTGCGGGCCGAATTCCTGCGGGCGCGCAACTTCGAATACGTGCGCGCGGCGCGGGCGCTGGGCGTGTCGAATGGGGTCATCATGTTCCGCCATGTGCTGCCGAACGCCATGGTGGCCACGCTGACCTTCCTGCCCTTCATCGTCACAGGCGCCATATCCAGCCTCGCCGCGCTGGATTTCCTGGGCTACGGCCTGCCCGCCGCGCTGCCGTCACTGGGCGAACTTACGCTGGAGGCCAAGCAGAACCTGCAGGCGCCCTGGCTTGGCTTCACCGCCTTCTTCACCTTCGCGATCATGCTGTCGCTCTTGGTCTTCATCTTCGAGGGCGTGCGCGATGCCTTCGACCCCCGAAAGATCTTCCGATGAACGCGCCGATCCTTGATGTGCAGGGCCTGCGCGTGGCCTTCCGGCAGGACGGCCGCCGGATGGACGCGGTTCGCGGCGTCAGCTTCACCGTGGCCGAGGGCGAAACCGTTGCCATCGTGGGCGAGTCCGGGTCGGGCAAGTCGGTCACCGCGCTTTCGACCGTGGGGCTGCTGCCCGAGGGGGCCGAGGTTCAGGGCTCCATCCGCTTTCTGGGCGCCGAGATGGTGGGCGCCCCGCAGGCCTCGTTGCAGAAGGTGCGCGGCAACCGCGTCAGCTTCATCTTCCAGGAGCCGATGACCAGCCTGAACCCGCTGCACACGCTGGAGCGCCAGATCGCCGAAAGCCTCGCGCTGCACCAGGGGCTGACGGGCGACAAGGCGCGGGCGCGGGTGGTGGACCTGCTGACGCGCGTGGGCATCCGCGATGCCGAGGCGCGGTTGGGCGCCTATCCGCACCAGCTTTCGGGCGGGCAGCGCCAGCGGGTGATGATTGCCATGGCGCTGGCGAACGGGCCGAAGCTGCTGATCGCCGACGAGCCCACGACCGCGCTGGATGTGACGATCCAGGCCCAGATCCTTGACCTGCTGGCCGAACT
>JAJZVD010000056.1 GCA_021845805.1 Pseudomonadota bacterium
CTTGCGCGCCACCAGCCCCGCGCCGATCATCACATAGGGGTTCGAGGTGTTGGTGCAGGAGGTGATCGAGGCGATCACCACCTTGCCCGAGGACATGGCGTAATCCTCGCCCTTCACCGCGACCTGCTTGTCCAGCGGGCGCTTGAAGCTGGACTCCATCTCGGTGGCAAAGCGGGCCTTGGCCTCGGTCAGCGGCAGCCAGTCCTGCGGGCGTTTCGGCCCCGAGATGGCGGGCACGATGGTGCCCATGTCCAGTTCCAGCGTCGAGGTGTAGACCGGCGCATAATCGGCATCGCGCCACATGCCCTGGGCCTTGGCATAGGCCTCGACCAGCGCAATGCGCGCCTCGTCACGGCCGGTCTGGCGCAAGTAGCGCAGGGTTTCCGCATCGATCGGGAAGAAGCCGCAGGTGGCGCCGTATTCGGGGGCCATGTTGGCGATGGTGGCGCGGTCGGCCAGCGGCAGATGGTCCAGCCCCTCGCCGTAGAATTCGACGAACTTGTTCACCACGCCGTGCTTGCGCAGCATCTGCACGACCTTCAGCACCAGGTCGGTGGCAGTGGTGCCTTCCGGCATCTGGCCGGTCAGCTTGAAGCCCACGACCTCGGGGATCAGCATCGACACCGGCTGGCCCAGCATCGCGGCCTCGGCCTCGATGCCGCCCACGCCCCAGCCCAGCACGGCAAGGCCGTTCACCATGGTGGTGTGGCTGTCGGTGCCCACCAGCGTGTCGGGGTAGGCGATCTCGGCGCCGGTCTGGTCCTTGTCGGTCCAGACGGTCTGGGCCAGATATTCCAGGTTCACCTGGTGGCAGATGCCGGTGCCCGGCGGCACCACGCGGAAGTTGTCGAAGGCGTTCTGGCCCCATTTCAGGAACGTGTAGCGTTCCATGTTCCGCTCGTACTCGCGGTCCACGTTCATCTGGAAGGCGCGCGGGTTGCCGAATTCGTCGATCATCACCGAATGGTCGATGACCAGATCGACCGGGTTCAGCGGGTTGATCCTTTCGGCGTCGCCCCCCAGGCCGATGATCCCGTCGCGCATCGCGGCCAGGTCCACCACGGCGGGCACGCCGGTGAAATCCTGCATCAGCACGCGGGCCGGGCGGTAGGCGATCTCGCGCGGGTTCTTGCCGCCCTTGTCGGCCCATTCGGAAAAGGCGCGGATGTCATCGAGGCTGACGGTCTTGCCATCCTCGAAGCGCAGCATGTTTTCCAGCACCACCTTCAGCGAGGCGGGCAGGCGGGCGAAGCGGCCCAGACCCGCAGCCTCGGCCGCCGGGATCGAGTAATAGGCGACGCTGGCGCCTCCTGCGCTCAGGGTCTTGCGGGTCTTCGCGCTGTCATGTCCGACGATCACGGTCATCTCTGCCTCCGGTTCTGGGCGTCACGGGCTGCGCCGTCATGCCCAAAACGGGCCTCTGGCGCAAGGAGTCGAGCGTCTTGTATGCAATTGTATGCCAAAAATCCAGCGCCATTTCGCGCCCCGCGGCGCCCGCCGCGGCACGCGGGTCACGCGCGATCAGAAAAGCGGCAGAGCTATGTGACGGCGCCTCGCTAATCCTTGATTGGCCAGACCGGGCGGGGTTGAATAAAGCTTGGGGGAACCTGGGGAACCAAGCCATGTCGACGCGCCGCACCATTGCTGTCACGGCAGGTTTCTGCATTGTCTTCGCGGCGGGCCTGGCCCGTGCCGAAGACGCCTTGCAGAAACTCGCCGCCGCCGATGCGAGCCCCGTTCGCCCTGCGGGATCGGGGGTCGGCATCGGGGCGACCGGGCGGCCTCCGGTCCTTCCGGCGGCGACGCCTGCCGCGGCCGAGGGCGGCCGTGACGCGCCGGTGGGGGGCCATCCGGCGGTGGTGGTCGAGCTGTTCACCTCGCAGGGCTGTTCCTCCTGCCCGCCCGCCGACGAGGTGCTGGGCCAGCTTGTCGGCCGCAAGGGGGTGATTCCGCTCGCGCTGCATGTCGACTACTGGGATTACATCGGCTGGACCGACAAGTTCGGGTCCGCCGCCAATACCGCGCGCCAGAAGGCCTATGCCCAGGCCATCGGCAGCCGCACGATCTACACGCCGCAGATGATCATCGAGGGCGACGACCGGGTCGAAGGCCCGCGCCCGCTGGACGTGGCCGAACTGATCGAGCAGCACCGCGCCGAGGTCACGCCCGTCTCGCTGTCGATCAGCCGCGAGGGCGATACGGTCAGGATCGCCGCCACCTCGAGCCAGCCCTTCGCCAAGAACGTGCTGGTCGAACTGGTGCGCTACCTGCCCGAACAGACGGTGACGATTCCGCGCGGCGAAAACGCGGGCCGGACGATCACCTACCACAACATCGTCACCGCGTGGCAGACCGTCGGCACCTGGGATGGCACCGCGCCGATGGAACTGCACGCGACCGCGGCCGGGTCGCAGCCCGTGGTGGTCATCGTGCAGCAATCCGGCCCGGGCGAGATCCTGGCCGCCGCCGCGCTGCGCTGAGGCCGCGCCCCGCCACCGCCCCGGCCCGGGGGCGCGGCTATCCGGTCGCCTCGTCCTCGGGGTCGGGGCTGCCCTTCCAGCGGCGATGCACCCAGAACCACTGTTCCATGTTGGCGCGCACCCGCGCCTCCAGGCTGTTGTTCAGCGCCTGCGTCATCTCTTCCGGCGTGCCGGGGGGGATCGGCGCCTCGACCTCGATGCGAAAGCTCAGCCCGTCGGGGTTGCGGATGCCGTAGAACGGCACCAGATCGGCACCATAGCGCAGGGCCATCTCGGCGGCTGACAGGGCGGTCATCGCCCGCCGCCCGAAAAAGCGCAGCGGCGCGCCGGAATAGAAGTGCTGGTCCACCAGCATGGCCAGCATTCCGCCCCCGCGCAGGAACCGCACCATGTCGGCCAGCCCCGCCTTGCCGCGCGGAAACATCGGCTCGCCGATCGACCGCATCGCCGCGACGTAATGCGCGTTGAAAAAGGCGTTGCGCATCGGCCGGTACAGCGCGCCCACCGTGTAGCCCCGCGCGATCAGCCCCGCGCGCCCGGCGTCGTAATTGCCGAAATGCCCCGACACCAGCACCACCGGCCGCCCCGCGACCTTGGCCGCATCCAGCGCCGCCAGCCCCGGCCCGGTGATCGGCATCCGCGCCACCCGCGTGGTGAAGGCCGCGCCCGAATAGATCTCGATCAGCGTCCGGCCCGCGTTTTCCGGCACCGCCCGCATCAGCCGCCGCACCTCGGCCTCGGGCAGGTCGGGGCGCACCAGCGCCAGGTTTTCCCGCACCCGCCGCCGATAGCCCGCCAGCGGCGCCACGATCCGGCTCATCGCCGCCCCGGCCAGCGGCACGCGCCAGCGGTAGGGCAGCGCCAGCATCAGGCCCAGAAGGCCGTGCAGAAGCCTGTCCTGCAGCCAGTCCGCCGCGCCGTGCCCTTCGCTGTCGGTCGTCATGCCCTGTCCTGCCGCACCCGCGCGGCCTGCGTTTCGCGGTGCCAGACATAAAGACCGGCCCCCGCGATCACAAGCGCGCCGACGACGGTCCAGCGGTCGGGGAACTCGCCGAACATCGTCAGCCCCCAGAGCGCGGCGAACACCAGATCAAGCTGCCCAAAGGGCGCCACCACCGAGGCCTCGGCCAGCGTGAAGGCGCGGATCAGGAACAGCTGGGCGATCACCCCGATCACCCCGATCCCCACGAACAGCCACAGATCCTCGCCCTGGATCGGTTTCCAGACGGCAGGCAGCGCCAGCGTGGTGGCCGCCGCCCCGATCATGGTGGAGTAGAGCAGCGCGGTCCAGACCGACTCGGCCTGGCCGATGCGGCGGGTGATCAGCGCATAGCCCACATAGCAGACCGCCCCCGCCAGCGGCAGCAGCGAGGCGGGCGTGAAGACGGCGCTGCCGGGCCGGATGATGATCAGCGCGCCCAGAAAGGCCACGCCCACCCCCAGCATCCGCCGCGGCCCGATCCGCTCGCCCAGAAACAGCGCCGCGCCCAGCGTGATCAGCACCGGGCTGAGGTCGGCGATGGCGGTCGCCTCGGCCAGCCCGATCCAGCGCAGCGCGGCGAAGAACAGCGCGGTGGACCCCAGTTGGCAGGCCGAGCGCGCCGCCTGCAACCAGGGATGCCGCGTCGCCAGCACCTGACGCAGCCGCCGCGCCTGCCACAGCGCCACACCCAGCGTCTGCACCGTATAGCGCGCCCAGACCACCTGGATCGTGTCGTAGCGGTCGATCAGCCCCTTGGCGGCGGCATCCATCGCGGTGAAGGCCACCACCGCGGCCAGCATCATCAGGATGCCCTCGGCCGGGCGGTGCGACGGGGCGGGGGTGTCGGCAATGCGCGTCATGGCGCGACCCTATGCGGGCGGTCGGCGAAGGGGAAGGGGGCGGGATCAGCCCCGGTCGTCCTCCGCCCGGTCGCGCGCGGCGTGCTGCGCCAGCGGAAAGGGCGGCAGCCAGGGCTCGCGGCGGATCGTCCAGAGCTCGTACGACGGCGCGAAGCGTCCGGGGGCGTCAAGCGCGCCGAGATGCACCTCGATCTCGTCGCCGCTGCGCGACCAGACCGACCCGCCGCAAGTCGGGCAGAAGGCCCGGCCCGCATAGCTGCGCGCGGGTCCGCTGACCTGCACGGCGGCGGCGGGGAAGATGGCGAAGGCCCCGAAGGGCGCCCCGTGGTGCTTGCGGCAATCAAGGCAGTGGCAGATCCCCACCCTGAGCGGCGCCCCCCGCGCCACGACCCGCAACGCCCCGCAGAGACAGCCCCCGGTGACCTCGTCCATCGCCTCGCCCCTCCCCTCCCCCCGCGCACCTTCGCAGGATAGCACCCGGGCCGGGGCCGGGGGACCCCCCTCCGCCGGCCGGGCGCGCCGGGTGTGGCTGGTCGGGGCCGACTGACCGCCGTGCCGGGGGCCTGAGCGTCGCCGCGGCGTCTAGCTGTCCTCGGGGCTGACCAGTTGAACGTCGCCCGCGGCCTCCAGCGTGCGGATGGCGGCCACGACGGCGGTCTGGGCGGTTTCGGCGTCCTTCGGCTTCACCGGGCCGCGCGCCTCGATCTCTTCGCGCAGCGCGGCGGCGAGGCGTTGCGACATGTTGGCCAGCAGGAATTCCACCGTCGCCGTCTCCTCCGGTGCCGTGGCGCCGGCCAGCGCGGTGACGACCGTGGGCTGGTCCACCACCCGCAGCACCTTGGGCACGTCGCGCGCGGGCAGGCGGTGGGGGATGTGGGGGAAGGTGAAGATCGCCCGCCGCACCTGTTCGGCAAAGGCGGCGTCGGTTTCGGTCAGCCCGCGCAGCACCTCGTCGCGCGTCACCGCGGCCGAGACGTTCAGGATGGCGCCCACCCGGTCCACCGGATCGGCCGCGAAGGCCTTTTCGGGCGCGGCGGCCAGCCCCGAGGCCAGCGCCTGCCCGATGCGGCGCACGGTGTCGGGGTCGATGGCCGCGGTCTGTGACACCGCATAGGCGATGCGCCGGGCCCGGTCGCCGGGCAGCCTGCCCATCAGCTCGGCCGCGCGCGCCACCGGCAGCTTGGACAGGAGCACCGCCGCCACCTCGGCGCTTTCCGCCTCGAGCAGCGGCATCAGCCGGTCGGGCGGGGTGGCGGCGATCTGGTCCCAGGGGTCGGACCGGTCGGACAGCCCGGTCATCCGGCGCAGGCGGGCGGCGGCGGTGGCGCTGATATGGCCATCAAGCAGCCCCAGCGCCCCGTCGAGCCCGCCGGGGAACGACAGGCCCACCCCTTCAAGCTCCGCCAGGAATTCCTCGACCGTGGCGCGCAGGGTCTCGCGGTCGACCAGACGCATCTGGCCGATCTCCTCGGTCAGCGCGGCCTGCAGATGTTCGGGCAGCGCCGAGAGCGGCAGCGGCGCGCCCTCGGCCAGCAGTAGCCGCACGATCACCGCGGCCTTCTGCCGGCTGGTGAGCGCGCGGGGGGCAGGCGGCGACGTGGCCCGCGGGGCCGCCGCACCTGCCGACACGTTGCCCAGAACCCGGCGGGGTGCCCCCGCCTTGGCGACTTCATTTGCCACGCCTGCCTCCGAATCCGACCGGGGCAGGGTGGCACGGGGACGGTTAACGTGGCCTTACGCGCCGAAGACCCGCGCGAAGATCGTGTCGACATGCCTGGTGTGATAGCCAAGGTCGAACTTCTCGTCGATCTCGGCCTCGGAAAGTGCGGCGCGCACCTCGGGGTCGGCCTTCAGTTCAGCGCGGAAATCCGCGCCCTGTTCCCAGACTTTCATCGCGTTGCGCTGCACCAGCCGATAGGCGTCCTCGCGGCTTACCCCCTTCTGCGTCAGCGCAAGAAGCACCCGCTGCGAATGGATCAGGCCGTTGAACTTGTTGAGGTTCTTCAGCATGTTCTCGGGATAGATCACCAGCTTCTCGATCACCCCCGCCAGCCGGTTCAGCGCGAAATCCAGCGTGATCGTGGCATCGGGCGCGATGCCGCGTTCGACCGAGGAATGGCTGATGTCGCGTTCATGCCAGAGCGCCACGTTTTCCAGCGCGGGCACCACCGCCGCGCGCACCAGGCGCGCCAGCCCCGTGAGGTTTTCGGTCAGCACCGGGTTGCGCTTGTGCGGCATGGCCGACGAGCCCTTCTGGCCGGGCGAGAAATATTCCTCGGCCTCCAGCACCTCGGTGCGCTGCATGTGGCGGATCTCGATCGCGACATTCTCGATCGAGGCGGCGATGACGCCCAGCGTGGCGAAGAACATCGCGTGCCGGTCGCGCGGGATCACCTGCGTGCTGATCGGCTCGGGGGTCAGGCCGAGGGCCGCGCAGACATGCGCCTCGACCGCGGGGTCGATGTTGGCAAACGTCCCGACGGCGCCGGAAATCGCGCCGGTTGCGATCTCTTTCCGGGCGTTTTCAAGCCGTTCGCGGCCGCGCTTCATCTCGGCGTAGAAGCGGGCGAAGGTCAGGCCCATGGTCGTGGGCTCGGCATGGATGCCGTGGCTGCGGCCGATCCGCATCGTCATGCGGTGTTCCATCGCGCGCGCCTTCAGCGCCGCCAGCACCCGGTCCATGTCGGCCAGAAGCAGGTCGGCCGCGCGCACGAGCTGCACGTTCAGCGTGGTGTCCAGCACGTCCGACGAGGTCATGCCCTGATGGACGAAGCGCGCATCCTCGGCGCCGATGTGTTCGGCCAGATGGGTCAGGAAGGCGATCACGTCATGCTTGGTCACCGCCTCGATCTCGTCGATGCGGGCGACATCGAAGGTCACGTCCTTGGCGCGCCAGACGGCAGCGGCGTTTTCCTTCGGGATCACGCCCAGCGCGGCCTGCGCGTCGCAGGCATGGGCCTCGATCTCGAACCAGATGCGGAACTTGGTTTCGGGCGACCAGATCGCCACCATGTCGGGGCGGGAATAGCGCGGGATCATCGGCGGGCCTTTCGGACGTTGCGGGAAGGGCGCGGCCCTCATAGAACCAACAGCATTGGGGGACAAGGAGAGAGCCGTGCCGCGGATGGCGGATTTCCTGGGCCGCTGGATCGTGGAGCGGCAGATCGAGGACCGGCGGGCCGGGCAGGCGGGCCGCTTCGACGGGCTGGCCGAGATCACGCCCGCCGCGGATGGCGCGGTCTATGCCGAAACCGGGGTGCTGTGGCTGGGGGGCGCGCGCTTTCCGGCCGAGCGGCGCTATCTCTGGGCCGAGGGGCCCGAGGGGATCGCGGTGCGCTTTGCCGACGGGCGGGCGTTTCACAGCTTCAACCCCGAGGGCGCGCCCGCCGCGCGCCACTGGTGCGACCCGGATGACTACCGGGTGGACTATGACTTTGCCGCCTGGCCGCTCTGGCGCGCGGTCTGGGAGGTGCGCGGGCCGCGCAAGGACTACCGGATGGAGAGCCGCTACCGGCGCGCGGGGGGCGCTGCCCCCCGGCCTGCGGCCTCCCCCCGGGATATTTGAGGACAGAAAATGGGGCGGGCGCCTTCGCAGGCGCAGCGGGCGGGGGCTTGCGCGGTGGGCCGGGTTGCGGCAGAACCGTGGGAAAGAGCGATGCGGAGGAACGGCAGATGGCATTTGCGATGACGGACAGGGCGCTGGCGGAACGGATCGCCCCGCGGGCGGGGCTGGCGCAGGCGGCTCTGGTGGCGCTTGGCGTGGCCCTGCTGGCGGTCTCGGCCAAGGTGCAGGTGCCGGTGTGGCCCTCGCCCGTGCCGGTGACCATGGGCACTTTCGCGGTGCTGGGCCTGGGCGCGGCCTATGGCCCGCGGCTGGGGCTGGCCACGATCCTGGGCTACATGGGGCTGGGCGCGCTGGGGGCGGATGTCTTTGCCGGCTCGGGCAGCGTGCAGGGGCTGGCCTACATGACGGGGTCCACCGGCGGCTATCTGCTGGGCTATGTGCTGGCCACGCTGGCGCTGGGGCTTGCCGCGCGGGCGGGATGGGACCGGTCGGTGGGCCGGATGGCGCTGGCGATGCTGGTCGGCAACGCGCTGATCTATCTGCCGGGCGTGCTGTGGCTGCACCATGTGATCGTGGCGGGCGGGCTCTTCGATGCCGGCAAATACGCAAGCGACTGGGCGCAGGCGCTGGCCTGGGGGGTGACCCCCTATCTGGTGGGCGACGCGATGAAGCTGGCGCTGGCCGCGCTCTTGCTGCCGGGCGCCTGGGCGCTTTTGCGCCGCATCCGCGGCTGAGCGGGCCAGAGCGCGGGGAGCGGGCGCGGAAGGATCGGGGGGCGCGGCCTGCGGGCGGCGCCCCTTTTCGTTGCGCGCGCGCCTTAGCGGAACAGCCGGGCGATGGCCTTGGCCTCGTCCTCGATCCCCCAGGGGGCGTTGACCAGAAAGAGGCCCGAGCCCAGCATCCGGTGGCCGGGGCGGGCGGGGCCGAAGCGGACCTCGTGGCGAAGCGCGCCGGGCAGGGCCGCGGCCTGAAGCGCGCGCAGCATCGGCGCGTGGGGCGCGTCGGGCAGGATCGGATACCAGAGCATCAGCACCCCCACGTTCCACTTGCGGTGGACCGCGGCGATCAGGCCCGGCAGGGCGTCGTAATCGGTCTTCACCTCGTAGCTCGGGTCGATCAGCATCAGCCCGCGGCGCGGCGTGGGGGGCGTGCGCGACAGCGCCATCTGCATCCCGTCCTCGCGGTGCACCCGCACCAGCCCGAAGGGGGCCATGGCCGCTTCCAGCGCGGCATGTTCCTGCGGGTGCAGTTCCGCCAGATGCGCCACGTCGCCGGGCCGCAGGCTGAGCGCCGCAATCAGGGGCGAGCCGGGGTAGGCGGTGGCGCCGAACCGGGCGCGCACCTCGGCCAGGCGGCGGGCGTAGGGGTGGTCGGGGGGCAGGCGCGCGGCGAGCCGCCCGATGCCTTCGGCCGCCTCGCCGGTCTTGACCGCCTCGGGCGCGTCCAGCCGGTAGAGACCGCGCCCCGCATGGGTTTCCAGATAGCTGAGCGGCTTGTCCTTGCGCGTGAGGTAGTCGAGTGCCACCGCAAGCAGCGCGTGCTTGTGGACATCGGCCAGGTTTCCGGCGTGATAGAGGTGCTGGTAGGAAAGCATGCCCCCTGTTGCGGCTTTTCGCGGCAAAGCGCAAGCGCCCCGCTGCGGCGGCCGGGGGACGCGGATCAGAGCGCTGCGATCACCGTGGCGATGGCGGCGCGGGTTGGCTGGTCGCGCATCGGGCTGAGGAATTCGGGCCAGGACGACAGCTTGACCGCCACCGCGTTCTGCGCAAGGTCGATGTAGATGAGCTGGCCGAAGACCCCGCGCGCCAGCAGGACGCGGCCCTCGGCGTCGGCCTGCCAGATCTGGTTGCGGTAGCCGCCCTGCGGCAGTGTCGCGCGCGCTTCCAGCGGAAATTCGGCGCCGTTCCTCTGCCGGGTGGCGGCGACGAAGGCGGGCGGGATCAGCCCGCCGGGCAGGAACTGAAGCCCGAAGCGGGCGTAATCGCGCAGGGTCGCGTTGAAGCCGCCATCGGCCAGCGCGTAGCCCGCGGGATCGACGGTGAAGCAGGCGCTTTCCTCGGCGCCCATCGGCTGCCAGATTTCCTGCGAGACGATCTGCGGCAGACGCAGGCCGGTGGCGCGTTCCATCGCGAAGGCCAGAACGTCGGTCTCGATCGACTTGTATTCGAAGCGCGCGCCATGCGGGCGGACCTGCGCGGTCAGCCCCAGGATCAGCGCCCAGACCGTTTCGGGCCAGCGGAAGGCCGGATCGACACCGGGCGGCGCGGGTTTCCAGCCGCTGGCCACGTCAAGCTGGCCCATGTCCGAGGTGGGGTCGGTATAGGTTTCGTCGAAGCGCACGCCCGAGGTCATGTCCAGCACATGCTGCAGCCGGGCGCCGCGCCAGCCGGTGGCGGCCAGTTCGGGCAGATAGTCGGTCACCGGGGCGGCGGGGTCCATCAGTCCGCGCGCGGCCAGCCGCGCAAAGGCCGCGCCCGTCACCGTCTTGGCCACCGATTGCGACAGGTGCAGGCTGCGCGGGGTCATGGCGCCGGCATACCGTTCGACCGCCACCACGCCGTCCTTCAGCACCAGGAAGCCGTCGGTGAAGGTCTCGTCGAGCAGGCGCGCAAGCGGCCCGCTGCCGCCGCCGACCTGCGCCGCGGGCAGATCGTCCAGATCGCGCAGGCGCCGCGGCAGGGGGCGCGCGGGGCCCGGGCCGCGCCAGACCTCGGCGGTGGGCAGGATCTCGCGGATGTGCTGGAAGCTCCAGCGGTTCCACGGCGCGCGGTCCCACTCCATCCGGGGCGGAACCGGGGTGGCGGCGGGCGCGCTGCGGGGGGTGTGGGTCATCGCGGCCTCGGGCGGGGCGGTCGGGGGGCCCAGAGGCCCCCCGCAGGGATCATTTGCGCAGGTTCGTCCAGATCTTGTTGTAGATCGCCACCACATCCGCCGGGCAGGGCGGCACGAATTCCGGCGTGGGCGATCCGGCCGGGGGCTGAATCTCGGGCGACTGCCCGAAATCGGCGGGCAGGAAGGCGTGGCTGCCGGTGATGCCGTTGTCATAGCCCGCGAATTCCGAGATCAGCGCGGCGTTTTCCGGGTCCATCACGAAGTTCTGGAACAGCTTGGCGTTTTCCATGTTCTTGGCGCCCTTCAGCACCGCCACGTTGTCCATCCAGCCTTCGATGCCTTCCTTCGGATAGGCGTATTTGATGGTCGAGATCTTCTGCCGCATCCGGAAGGCCGCGCCGTTCCAGGTCTGCGACACGATCACGTCGCCCGAGGTCATCTTGGTGATCGTGTCGTAGCTGAAGGTCTTCCAGTTGGGTTTGGCGGCGTCCAGCAGGTCGTTGACCTTCTTCAGGTTCGCCTTGTCGGCCCCGCAGCGCGGCACGCCCAGGTAGCGTTCGGCGGCATGCATGACGCTGTTGACGTCATCCAGCACGTTGATCTGCCCCTTCAGCGCGTCCGGCGGGTTGAAGAGGATGGCGTAAGTGTCTATGTTTCCGGAATATTTCGCGGTATCGACAGCAAAGGCGGTGGTGCCGAACTGCCACGGCACGGTGTAGTGGCGGCCGGAATCCCAGTACACGTTCACGAATTCGGGGCGCATGTTCTTGAAGTTCGCCATCTGGTCGGGCTCGGTCTTTTCCAGCAGACCTTCCTCGACCATGATCTTCACCGTGTAGTCCGAGGGCACCACGATGTCATAGCCCGAGTTGCCCGCCCGCACCTTCGAGAGCATGGTCTCGTTGCTGTCGTAATCGTCCAGCGTGACCTTCACGTTGTACTGCTTCTCGAATTTCTCGATCAGCTTGGGGTTGGTGTAGTCGCCCCAGTTGTAGATGTGCAATTCGCCATCGGCGAAGGCAGGCAGGGCGAAGGCAAGTCCGGCTGTCGCCAGCAGCGCGGCGGTCAGTGTCTTTCTCATTCCTCTCTCCTCTGTTGTCGTCTGGGGTCAGGCCTTGCGTCGCCGCGCGATCAGCGCCGAGGCGGTGACCACGACGATCGAGATCAGCAGCAGGATGGTGGAGATCGCGTTGATTTCCGGCGTCATCGGCCGCCGCGTCTGGTTCCAGATGTACAGCGGCAGCGTCGTCTGGCCCGGGCCCGCGACAAGCTGGGTGATGGTGAAATCGTCGAAGGACACGATGAAGGCCAGCGCCATGCCGGAAAAGACGCCGGGCATCATCAGCGGCAGCGTCACGCGCCGGAAGGTCTGCCAGGGCGGCGCGTAAAGATCGGCCGCCGCCTGTTCCAGCGTCAGGTCCATGTCCTCGAGCCGGGCGCGGATCGGCATGTAGGCGAAGGGGATGCAGAAGACGGTATGGGCGATGATGAGGTTGCCGATCCCGAAGTTCAGCCCCAGCTTGCCCGCCACCAGCGCGAAGAAGCTGAGCGTGGCGATGGCGGTCACGATTTCCGGCACCATCAGCGGCAGGTTGATGACCATGAAGGCCGCGCCCAGCCCGCGCCAGGGCTTCACCCGTGTCATCCCGATGGCGGCGAGCGTGGCGGTCAGCGTGGCGATCACCGTGGCGCTGACCGCGATGACCATGGTGTTGCGGGCGGCGGAATGGAAATCGCCATCCGCGAGCGCCGCGCCGTACCAGTGCAGGCTGACGCCTTCCCAATGGGTGATGATGCTGCCCGAATTGACCGAGAAGATCATCAGGATCAGGATCGGCGCATAAAGCAGGAACAGGCACAGCAGGGCGACCTTGCCGAAGCCCGGCTGGGTCTTGAGGTCCAGGGGGCCGCGCTCAGCCATGCTTGCCCCCCTTGGCCGCGTTGCGCACATAGACCCACAGCGCCACCAGCACCGCCGCCATCAGGATCAGCGCCTGCGCCGAGCCCAGCGGCCAGTTGCGCCCCGAGCCGAACTGCTGCGCGATCAGGTCGCCGATCATCAGATGCGTGCCGCCGCCCAGGATCAGCGGGGTCACATAGGCGCCCAGCGCCGGGATGAAGACCAGAAGGCAGCCCGCCACGATCCCCGGCGCGGACATCGGAATGACGATGCGCCACAAGACCTGGCGGCGGGTGGCGTAAAGGTCATGCGCGGCCTCGACCAGCCGGAAGTCCAGCTTTTCCAGGCTGGAATAGAGCGGCAGCACCATGAAGGGCAGGAAGCTGTAGAACAGCCCCAGCACGATGGCGAAATTCGTGTAGAGCATGGTGATCGGCTTGTCGATCAGCCCCAGCCCCATCAGCGCCATGTTGATCAGCCCCTCGTCGCGGATGATGAACATGATGGCCAGCGTGCGCACCAGCAGGTTCGACCAGAACGGGATGGTTATCAGCAGAACCCACCAGTTGCGCTGCTCGGGCGGGCGCGTCGCCATGAAATAGGCGGTGGGAAAGCCCAGGGCCAGGCAGATCAGCGTGGTGATGACCGCGAAGACGAAGGAACGCAGGTAGATCAGCAGGAAGGCGGGCGAGAACTGCAACGCGTCGGAAAAGATGTCGCGCTGAAACAGGAAGTTCAGGTAGGCATCGGTCGAAAACTTCCATTGCACACCGCCGTAGGGCGCGGGGGCCAGGAAGGAATAGACCAGCACGATCAAGAGCGGCACGATCCCGAACAGCGCGACGATCGTCACCGCCGGGCCCGTCAGCCAGCGGTTTCGGCGGGCGGCGCTGCGGTCGGCCTGGCGTTCGCGGGGGCTGGCGGGCGGGGGCGCTGTCATCTCAGTCCCTCAGCACGCGGGCGGCGCCGGGGTCGATGCGCAGCCCCACCCGGTCGCCGCTGGCAAAGCCCGCGGCGCCACGGCTGTTCTGGCGGCGCACCATGAACTCGCCGCCGCCGTCGAGCGCGATGTAATAATGCGTGTCGGTGCCGAAGAAGACGACGTTGGTGATGACCCCGCCCAGCCCGCCCAGCGTGCCCCGGTCGGCGCCGCCCGCCTCCAGTTCCGCATGTTCGGGGCGGATCACCACGGTGGCCTTGCCTGTCGGGCGGAAGCCTTCGGGCAGGCCCGCCTGCAGCGTCGTGCCCTTCACCCGCACGGTGGCGGTCGCGGCGTCCACGCCCGTCACCTCGGCGTCAAGCAAGTTTGTCTCGCCGATGAAATTCGCCACGAACCGTTCGGCGGGCTTGTCGTAGATGTCATGCGCCGTGCCGATCTGCAGCACGCGGCCCTTCGACATCACCGCGATCCGGTCGCTCATCGTCAGGGCCTCTTCCTGATCGTGGGTGACGAAGATGAAGGTGATCCCGGTCTCGTGTTGCAGCCGCTTCAGTTCAAGCTGCATCTCTTTGCGCAGCTTGTAGTCCAGCGCGCTCAGCGGCTCGTCCAGCAGCAGCACCTTGGGCTGCGGCGCCAGCGCCCGCGCCAGCGCCACGCGCTGCTGCTGGCCGCCCGAGATCTGGCTGGTGCGGCGGTTCTTCAACTCCTCCATCCGCACCAGCCGCAGCATCTCGTCGATGCGCGCGGCAATCTCGGCCCTGGGGCGGCCCAGCATCTCCAGCCCGAAGCCGATGTTCTGCGCCACCGTCATGTGCGGAAACAGCGCGTAGTTCTGAAAGACCGTGTTGATCGGCCGCCGGTAGGGCGGCAGTTGCGCGATGTCGTCGCCGTAAAGGCGGATCTCGCCGGTGGTGGGATAGTCGAACCCCGCGATCAGCCGCAGGAGCGTGGTCTTGCCACAGCCCGAGGGCCCCAGCAGCGTGAAGAATTCGTTGGCGCGGATGTCGATGTCCACCTGCGCCAGTGCGGTGACCGCATCGCTTCCCGACCCGAAGACCTTGCTGACCTCGCGGATCGCGATGGCGGAGCCTGACGGTTGTTCCGGCACTCTGGCATGTCCCTGTTGCGGCCCCGGCTGGTCCCGGGGTGTCCGGCCTCCTCGCACAACCTGCGGGGGCCATTCCTGTCCGTCACACTATTGCACACTGGTACAAAAGCAAGCGACGCGGCCGCCCTGCGCCCCGCGCGGGCGGTCTAGGCGCCGGTCAGCCGGGGATCGAACGGGTAGGTGGTCAGCGTTTCATGCCCGGTTTCGGTAATCAACACCTGATCTTCCAGCTTGATCGAGAAGTCGCCCCCCTCGGGCGACACCAGCGCCTCGACGCAGAGCACCATGCCGGGTTCCAGCGCCACGTCAAAGGCGCCTTCGACCCAGGCATCGGGATAGGGCACGAAGGGCCATTCGTCGCAAAGCCCGACCCCGTGCATCTTGCAGGAATACTTCTGCTTCCAGTACTCCGGCGCAAGCTGGTGGCCGCCGTGGGTCAGCTCGCGGATGCTCACCCCCGGTTTCAGCATCGCGCGGTTGACCGCGATATGGTCCATCGCGTGATGCATGGCCGCGACCATCGCATTGGTCGGGCGGGCATCGCCCACCCACCAGGTGCGGCTGATGTCGATGCAGATGCCATAGGCCCCCACCAGATCGGTGTCGAAGGCGACGATCTCGTTCGGCCGGATGATCCGCGGCCCGCATTCCTGAAACCAGGGGTTGGTGCGCGGCCCCGAGGCCAGCAGCCGCGTTTCGATCCATTCGCCGCCGCGGCGGATGTTGCCCTTGTGCAGTTCCGCCCAGACGTCATCCTCGCTCATCGTGCCGCCGGGGATGCCCGCGCGGGCCGCGGCCTCCATCTCGGCGATCGCGGCTTCGCAGGCGTGGTGGGCGCAGCGCATGGCCAGGATCTCTTCGGGGCCCTTGATGGCGCGGGTGCGTTCGGTCACCTCCTCGCCTTCCAGCACCTCGAACCCCGCGCGTTCCAGGGCGCGCAGGCCGTGGATCATGATCTTGTCCACCGCCAGCCGCCGGTTCGTGCCCGCGTGGGCGGCCATCACCTCGGTCACCTGGGCGGCAAAGCCCGCGGCATCGGCGGCGGTCGCGTCGCCGCAGACGTTGTAGAAGAACGAGGCGCCCGAGCGGACCTCCTTCACCAGCGGGTTGAAGGCGGTCAGGAACGGCGCCTGCTTGTAATCCCAGATCACCATATGCCCGTCGGTGCACAGAAGAACGGCGCGGAAGGGGTTGTGGCTGTTCCACAATTGCATGTTGGTGGTGTCGGTCGCATAGCGGATGTTCAGCGGATCGAACATCAGAAGCCCGCCATAGTCGCGCGCCACCAGCGCCTCGGTCAGCCGCCGCCAGCGGAATTCGCGCATCCGGTCCAGGTTCGGCAGCGCAAGCCCCGCCGCCGCCCATTCGGCAAAGGCCAGCCGGGTCGGCCCGATCTCGACCCGGTCGTTGTCGTTCGGGCTGCCATCGCCCAGCGTGGCGCCCCGGCTGGGGTCGATCTTGCGGCGGTCTGCATAGCTCATGATATGCTTCTCTCTGGGACCGGCCTGGAACCGGCCTGGGGCCAGCCTGGGGGCGGCGGCGGCGGCGGGCGCGTCCGTTTGCGACGGGCCGCGTCGGTTTGCCTCTGTCGCGGCGGCGCGGGGCGCGCTATCCCCGGGGCATGACGCCGATCCTGCAATCCCGCCTGCCGTTCGCCCCCTGGGCCGATCCCCGCACCCGCCGCCTGCCCGGCATCCTGCCGATGGAGCCGGGCGACTGGCTGCGGGTGGATGATGCCTATGCCGCGCAGATGGCCGAACGCGACCGGCTGCTGGCCGAGCGGCGCGACGCCGTTCACGCCCTGTCGGACCGCTGCCGACCGGCGGCCGCGGAACTGCTGGAGACGGTGCTGGAGACGCTGCCCGGGCTGGGGTTCCGGGTGGGACCCGACGCGGTGGACCGCCCCGATGGCGTCCGCGTGGCGGTGGACCGGGCGCAACCGCTGGTCACGCTGGGGCGGCTGGTGCAGGAAGACCTGTGCCTGCTGGAAAAGGCCGGGGACGAAGGCGAACACGTCCTGACCGGCGCTGTCCTGTGCTTTCCGGCAAGCTGGACGCTGGCCGAGAAGTTCATGAAGCCGCTGGTGGCGATCCACGGCCCTGTCGCGGTCTATGATGCCGATATCGCGCGGCGGGTGCAGCGGCTGTTCGATGCGATCCGGCCGGGGCAGGGGCTGTGGCGGGCCAATGCGCTTTTGTACAACGATGCCGCGCTGCATCACCCGCGGACCGAGGCCGCGCCGCGGGTCCGCCCGCAGGGCGAGGCGCCCTTCATCCGGTCGGAACGCCAGTGCCTGACGCGGCTGCCGCAAAGCGGCGCGGTGGTCTTTTCGATCCACACCTACCTGATACGCGTCGAGAGCCTGACGCCCGATCAGGCGCAGGCTCTCGCAGAGTTTCCGATCCATCGCGCGGGGGGCTGAGCCCCCCACGCCAAGGCAGGCGTGCCCTCAGGTGCCAAGCCCGATGTGGCGCAGGCCGAAGGCCTTGGCCATCGCGAAGGCGGCCCCCGTCAGCGCCATCACGCGCGAGGTGACGCGCGGGTTTTCGCGGCCAAGCACGTTGTAGGTCAGAAGCGCGGCGCCCACCGGCGGCGCGGCCAGCAGAAGCGTGGCGTTCAGGCTGTAAAGCGTGACGCGGCGCACCAGCGGCTCGCGCCGACGGGCGGGTGCGTTTTCCGGCTCGGGCGGGTAAAGCGCCTCGCGGATGCGGGCCAGATCCTCGCGCACCTGCGGGCGGTTCGGCACCACCGCGCGCGGCGCTGCGGCCACGATCCCGGCGGCCTCGGCAGAGGCCAGCATCGCGGCGGCGGGCGCCTCGGCCGGTTTCGGCCGCGAGAAGTCGGGCAGCTTCGGCCGGGCCGTGGTGCGCGTCGTGGCCTTGACCGCCCGCGGGCGGATCTCGGTCTCCAGTCGCGCCATCAGCCGGGCCACCGGGATCTCGCCGAACCGGTCGCTTCCGGCGGTGTCGGCCGCGCGCTGCGCGCTGTCCTGTTCGGCCGGTTGCGTCTTCAGCGCGGCATCCACGAGGCTGTCGAAATGATCGGCGGTGAACACGCCCGGGGTCTCCGTCCACAGGATGAGGTCAGCGGCATGACGGACCTGGATCCGCTCGATCACCGACTTGCACAGGTCGGATGCGTTGTCGGCAAGCCGGGTCGACAGATCGCCCTGCAGCCCCGGCCCCACGGCCATCACGAGGCCCGCCGCATAGGCGGGCTCGGGCCCGTCGACGGCGGCCGCCTCGGCCTTCAGGTCGCAATAGCCCAGCACGACGCGGCTGCCGTCGATGTCGATCACGACGAAGTCGTCATTGTCCCACCGCAGGGCAAACCTGCTGTGCCGACTTTCGCGCAGCGCGCGTTCAAGATTGTCGACGTAACGGACGAAATTCAGCTTCGGTCGTTCGTCGTAGAGCAGCGTTACACTTGTACTTTTTCCCACGGACATCATGGAAGCCCTCCACCACCAAGGTCTTTTTAACCATTAGGCAGCGATTAAGGCGCGAATCGGGGGGGGATTGTGGAATGTTTCGGTGCAGATGTGGCAAAGGTGCGCGCCCGCAGGTTGAATCCTTGGGCGAAATTGCACCGAAATTGCGCGCTTTCCCTGCAGGAACCGGCGAAAAATAGCGGTCAAGACATTGGTTATAAACGCATAAATTTAATCAACCCAGAATTGTTCATGGGGGCGCAGATGCGTCAAGATCGGGGCAGCGGGGTGTGGCGGCAGGGGCGGCGGGGCGCGACTGTCGCCAGAATCGCCGGAAATCGCGGCCGTCCGGGGCAAAAGAAAAGGGCCGCGGCGGAACCGCGGCCCTGATCGTGCCGATTCTGTGGCGCTGGCCCGCGGGCTCAGCAGCTGTAGTACATCTGGTATTCGACCGGGTGGGGCGTGTGTTCGAAGGCGTAGACCTCTTCCCACTTCAGCGCCATGTAGCCTTCCAGCTGGTCCTTGGTGAACACGTCGCCGGCCAGAAGGAATTCGTGGTCGGCTTCCAGTTCCGTCAGGGCCTCGCGCAGGCTGCCGCAGACGGTCGGGATTTCGGCCAGTTCTTCCGGCGGCAGGTCATAGAGGTCCTTGTCCGAGGCCGGACCCGGATCGATCTTGTTCTTGATCCCGTCAAGGCCCGCCATCAGCAGGGCGGCAAAGGCCAGGTAGGGGTTCGCCGCCGGATCGGGGAAGCGGGCTTCGACGCGCTTGGCCTTCGGCGATTCGGTCCACGGAATACGGACGCAGCCAGAGCGGTTGCGGGCCGAGTAGGCGCGCAGAACCGGGGCCTCGAAGCCGGGGATCAGGCGCTTGTAGCTGTTGGTCGAGGGGTTGGTGATCGCGTTCAGCGCCTTGGCATGCTTCAGGATGCCGCCGATGAACCACAGGGCTTCCTGGCTGAGGTCGGCGTACTTGTCGCCTGCGAAGAGCGGCTTGCCGTCCTTCCAGATCGACATGTTGCAGTGCATCCCCGAGCCGTTGTCGCCCTTCATCGGCTTCGGCATGAAGGTCGCCGTCTTGCCGTAGGCCTGCGCCACGTTGTGGATGACGTACTTGTACTTCTGCATGTTGTCGGCCTGCTCGGTGAGCCCGCCGAAGATCATGCCCAGCTCGTGCTGGCAGGTCGCCACTTCGTGGTGGTGCTTGTCGACCTTCATGCCCATCCGCTTCATGGTGGAGAGCATCTCGCCGCGCAGGTCCTGCGCCTCGTCGACCGGGTTGACCGGGAAGTAGCCGCCCTTGTGGCCGGCACGATGGCCCAGGTTGCCCCCGTCCATCGGGGTGTCGGTGTTCCAGGCCGCCGCTTCGGCGTCGATCTGGTAGGCCACCTTGGCGGGGGTCACCGAATAGCGCACGTCGTCGAAGACGAAGAATTCGGCTTCCGGCCCGAAGTAGGCCGCATCACCGATGCCCGATGCCTTCAGATAGGCTTCGGCCTTCATCGCGGTCGAACGCGGGTCGCGGCTGTAGGCCTCGCCGGTGTCGGGCTCGACCACGTTGCAATGCACGCACATGGTCTTTTCGGCGTAGAACGGATCGATGTAGACCGAGCCCGCGTCGGGCATCAGCTTCATGTCCGACTGGTCGATCGACTTCCAGCCGGCGATGGACGAGCCGTCGAACATGAAGCCTTCTTCGAAGAAGTCCTCGTCGACCTGATCGGCCATCAGCGTGACGTGCTGCAGCTTGCCACGGGGGTCGGTGAAGCGGATGTCGACATACTCGACCTCCTCGTCCTTCATCAGTTGGATCGCTTCCTTGATGCCCATGTCGCGTTGATCCCTTCTGTTGAGCAGCAATGTTGGCCCGCGGCGCCTGTCGCGCCGGGGTATCTCAGATCGCCTCGTCGCCGGATTCGCCGGTGCGGATGCGGATGGCCTGTTCGCAGGGGTAGACGAAGATCTTGCCGTCGCCGATCTTCTCGGTGCGTGCGGCGCCGATGATCGCCTCGATCGCGCCATCGACCTGGTCATCGGTCAGGACGACCTCGATCTTCACCTTGGGAAGAAAGTCGACAACATATTCGGCGCCGCGGTAAAGCTCGGTATGCCCCTTCTGGCGCCCGAACCCCTTCACCTCGATCACCGAGAGGCCCTGTATCCCGGCCTCCTGCAGCGCCTCTTTCACCTCGTCCAGCTTGAAGGGCTTGATGATCGCCTCGATTTTCTTCATCGCCGACTCCCCACTGCGCTGCGTGCCGACTGTCTCTGACCACTTCCGCAGGGAAGGGACAATTGGCTAGGCTGGCCCGGCCTGTCCGCACCGGGGGATTCCGCCGACGGCGCCCATGTTTCGGGCAAAGTGCCTAACAAATGTGCTGCATGGGAATCTGTGGGGCGGGAAATGACTGAACTTCTGACATCTGCCCAAATGCGCGGCATCGAGCAGGCGGCAATTTCCGCGGGCCGGGTGACGGGGCTGGCACTGATGGAGCGCGCCGGACGGGGCGTGGCAGAGGCGATCCTGGCCGCCTGGCCCGACCTGGCCGCGGCGCCGGGGCGCGCGGTCGTTCTGTGCGGGCCGGGCAACAATGGCGGCGACGGCTATGTGATCGCGCGGCGTCTGGCGGCGGCGGGCTGGGGGGTGCGGGTCTTCGCCCTGGCCCCGCCCGTGACGCCGGATGCGGCGGCGATGCGGGCGCGCTGGCCGGGCGAGGTGGCGCCGCTTGCCGCGCTGGGCGACGCCGATCTGGCGGGCGGGCCGGTGCAGATC
>JAJZVD010000057.1 GCA_021845805.1 Pseudomonadota bacterium
TACGGCCTGCCGTCAAGCTTTGTCGGCATCGATATCGACCGCCAGCTCTCGGTGATGGAGGAAAAGACGCAGGACAGCTTTGGCGCCAACACCGTCAGCCAGTTCGGAACGCCCGACAAGATGGACGCCCTGATCAAACGCTTCCTCGTGCGCTCCGACATCCAGGGCGGCACGGGTGGCACGGGCACCTCCGCGACCTCGATCGCGGTGCAGCTTCTGGGCGGGGCGGTCACGAGCCAGACCACCTCTGCCTCCGCCGGCGCGGCCAGCATCCTGACGCTGTTCAGCTAGCATCAGCTGCGCTTGGCGGGCGCAAGGCATGCTGCCAGCCGCAGGAAGCTGGCGGCATGGTCTGTCGGCTCATCCTCGGCCAGGAAGGCATCGAGCGCGGGCCAGACCCGGATGGCCGCATCGACGAGGGGGTCCGACCCGGCCGCATAAAGCCCGGCCTGGATCATCATCTCGGCCCGGTCATAGGCGCCCAGCAGCCGCCGCGCCTCGGAGATCAGGGCGTTCTGCGCGGCCGTCGCCGCCTCTGGCAGGCTGCGCGAGACCGAGCGCAGCACATCCACCGCCGGAAACCGGCCGCGTTCGGCAATGCGGCGGTCCATCACCACATGGCCATCCAGCACGCCGCGCAGGATGTCGGCGACCGGCTCTTCCATGTCGGACCCCGCGACCAGAACCGAGAAGATCGCGGTGATGTCCCCCGCGCCCTCCGGCCCGGGGCCCGCGCGTTCGGCCAACCCCATGATCAGATGCGCGGTAGAGGGGGGAAACCCCCGCAGGCTCGCCTCTTCGCCCGCCGCCAGCGCCACCTCGCGATGCGCCTCGGCAAAGCGGGTCACCGAATCGGCCAGCAGCAAGACCTGTGCGCCGAGGTCGCGGAAATGCTCGGCCACCGCCATGGCCGCCCAGGCGCAGCGCCGACGGACCAGCGGCGACTGGTCGGAGGTGGCGGTGACGACCACCGCGCGTGCCATGCCGGCGGGGCCAAGCACGCCTTCGACAAACTCGCGCAGTTCGCGCCCGCGTTCGCCGATCAGGGCGATCACGACCACATCGGCCGCCACCCCGCGGGCGAACTTGCCCAGAAGGTTGGATTTGCCCACGCCCGAGCCCGCGAAAAGCCCCAGACGCTGGCCCCGGACCAGTGGCAGCAGCGTGTTGAACATGGCCACCCCGGTTTCCAGCCGTGGCCCCAGCCTGCGCCGGGTCGCCGCCGCAGGGGCCGCACCGCGTAGCGGCCGCGGCACCGGCCCCGGCAGCAGCGGGCGGCCATCAAGCGGGCCGCCGAAAGGATCGACGATCCGCCCGATCCAGCCCGCGTCGGGGGCGATCTCGTTCCGCCCGACCAGCTCGACCCGCATGCCGATGGCCAGACCCTCGACCGAATCGTCGGGCAGCACCCGCGTCCCCTCGGGGCCGAGGCCCAGCACCTCGCCGCCAAGCCGCCCGGGGGCGCGGCAGATGGCCACGCGGTCGCCCAGGGCGGCCGCATCCTCCAGTCCCGCGACCTGCAGGATGCCGCGCCCGATGGCGCGAACGCGCCCGACCCGGTGCACAGGCTCCATCGCCGCGATTGCGGCGCCAAGGGCATCGATGCCGATATCTCGCATTTTCCGGACCTCCTGACCGCTTTGACCGTTTCTAAAGGAATCACCCTTAAGCCTTGGTGAAACGGTTCGAGGGAGAAGCCCCGATGTTCGATCAACTCGAGATCCTGCGGATGGCCGGCGGCCTTGCAGGAACGGCCGCGGCCCGGCAGGGCGCGATTGCCCGCAATGTCGCCAATGCGAATACGCCCGGCTACAAGGCGGTGGATGTCCCCGACTTCGCCGAGACCTATTCGGCGACGGACGGCTCGCGGCTGCGCGCCACCCGGCCCGGGCACAGCCTGCCCGAGACGGACGCGCCCAAGGCGGCGGCGGCGGCGCGCCATCGGCCCGGCACGCAATCGCCTGATGGCAACAGCGTCTCGCTGGAGGCCGAGATGGTGGCGGCCGCGGGGGCCCGCCAGCAGCATGACATGGCCCTGGCGATCTACCGCAGCGGCATCGGCATGCTGCGCAGCGCGCTCGGCTCCGGACGGTAGGTGCAGCCATGGCCGATCTGATCGCCACGCTCAACGTTTCCGCCAGCGGGATGGATGCGCAGTCCATGCGGCTGCGGCACATTTCGGAAAACATCGCCAACGTCGACACGCCGGGCTATCGCCGCAAGCTGATCGCGTTCGAGTCGCAGCGGATCGACGGGCGGGCCACCGGCGGCGTCACCCCGGGGGCCGTGCACCTTGACCCCGGGGCGCTGGCCCAGGTCTATGACCCCGCCAACCCGCTGGCCGACCCGACCGGCCACTATGACGGATCGAACGTCGATATCGTGGTCGAAATCGCCGACGCGCGCGAGGCGCAGCGCAGCTATGAGGCGAACCTTCGCATGTTCGACCAGGCCCGCCAGATGGCGTCGAGCCTGCTTGACCTGCTGCGTCGTTAACGGAGAGCCAGAATGGATATTCGTTCCCTCCTCGCCGCCCGCACCTATGACGCGGCGAAACCCGCAACGGCGGCAACCCCGCAGCCCGCGGGCCCCGGTCAAAGCTTTGCAGACCTCGCCCGCGATACGGTTCAGACCGTGCAGACAGGCGAGGATACGGCCCGCGCCGCCATGCTGGGCAAGGCGGATTCGCACGCGCTCGTGCAGGCGCTGGCCGCATCGGAGCTTGCGGTGGAAACCGCGGTGACCGTGCGCAACCGCGTGGTCGAAGCCTATCAGGAAATCCTCAGGATGCCGGTGTAGCCATGACCGAAGCCGCCATCGACGATGTGCTGCGCGCGGGCCTCTGGATCGCGGTGCAGATCTCGGCCCCGCTGCTGGCGGTGGCGCTGATTGCGGGCGTGGTGGTGGGGCTCTTTCAGGCCCTCACCTCGGTGCAGGAGCCCACGTTGACCTTCGTTCCCAAGGTCGGGCTGATGCTGGCCGTCTTCTGGGTCTCGATGAGCTTCATGACGGCCGCGCTGACCACCTTCTTCACCGGGCGCGTGCTGCCCCTGATCGCCGGAGGTTGAGCCGTGGACAATGCCACCTACACGGCGCTGACCCGGCAATCCGGGCTCCTGGCGCAGATGGAGACGATCGCGAACAACATCGCGAACCTGTCGACGACCGGCTTCCGCCGAGAGGGGGTGCTGTTTTCCGAATATGTCCAGCAGCTTGACGGGGTCGAGCCCGCGCTTTCCATGGCCACGGCGAATGTCCGCACGCCCGACCTCTCGCAGGGCGTGCTGAACCGGACGGGGGGCCAGTTCGACCTGGCGATCCAGGGCGAGGGCTTCTTCCAGACAGGCGGGACCGAAGGGCCTCGGCTGACCCGGGCGGGGGCCTTCACCCGCGACCCGGAGGGGCGGCTTGTCACGCCGGGCGGGGCACCCCTGCTCGATACGGGCGGCAGCCCCATTCTGGTTCCGCCCGAAGCGACGGTCGTCAGCGTGGGCGCCGATGGCACGGTTTCCGCCGATGGCAACCCGGTGGCCCAGATCGGGCTTTTCGCCCCGGTCGATCCCAACGACCTGCGGCACCGCGCCGGGACCACGTTTTCCGCGACGGCCGGCGTGCAGCCGGCCCAGGGCCCGGGCCAGATCCTGCAGGGGTACCTGGAGGGATCGAACGTCAACGCCGTGACCGAAGTGGCGCGCATGATCGAGGTCCAGCGGGCCTACGAGATGAGCCAGAGCTTTCTCGACAACGAGGATCAGCGCATGCGCAGCGTGATCCAGACCCTTGGCAAGTAGCAGGAGGCCCGGATGCGTGCCCTTCAGATCGCCGCCAGTGGCATGAGCGCCCAGCAGATGCGGGTCGAGGTCGTGTCAAACAACCTCGCGAACATGTCGACGACGGCCTACAACGCCCGGCGGGCGGAGTTTGCGGACCTCGACTATCAGGACATGGCGCAGCCCGGCACGGTGACCGCGGCCAATGGCACGGTGCTGCCCACGGGCATCCAGTTGGGCCTTGGCGTGCGGCCCGCGGCGGTGTCCATGATCCTGTCGCAGGGCTCGCTCGCCCAGACGGGCGGCGATCTGGACATTGCGATCGATGGCAAGGGCTACCTGGAGGTGACGTTGCCGGACGGCAGCGCCGCCTATAGCCGTGACGGCGGCCTGAAGCGCTCGGCAGCCGGAGAGATCGTGACATCCGACGGCCATACGGTGGTGCCCGGCATCACCATCCCGACGAATGCAAGCAGCCTGTCGATCAACGGGGCGGGCGAGGTCTATGCCTATTTCGTCGGGCAGGTGCAGCCCCAGCAGATCGGCCAGATCACGCTCGTGGCCTTCACCAACGAGGCCGGCTTGCAGGCCACGGGGTCCAACCTCTTCATCGAGACGCAGGCTTCGGGCCCGCCGCAGGTGGATGTTCCCGGGCAGAGCGGGCTCGGAACCCTCCGGCAGGGCTATCTGGAGGAAAGCTCGGTCGATTCGGTGCGCGAGGTGACCGAACTGATCACGGCCCAGCGCGGCTACGAGATGAACGCCAAGGTGATCACCGCAGCCGACCAGATGCTGCAGGCCACCACGCAGGTGCGATGATGCGCGCGCTCGTGCTTCTGCTGATGGCCGGATCGGCCGGGGCCGAGACGCTGGTGGCCACCCGGGCGCTGCGTCCGGGAACGGTGCTGCAGGACGCCGACGTGACGCTCGCAGCCGGCGACCAGCCCGGCGCCCTCAGCGACCCGGGCCAGGCCCTGGGAATGGAAACGCGCGTGGCGATCTACCCCGGCCGCCCCATCCTGCCTGGCGACATCGGCCCCCCGGCGCTGATCGACCGCAACCAGATCGTGCCGCTGGCCTATCGCAGCGGCAACATCGTCATCCGCGCCGAGGGGCGCGCCCTCGCCCGCGGCGGGGTGGGCGACGTGATCAAGGTGATGAACACCGCCTCGCACAGCCTGGTCAGCGGGGTCGTGGCCCCGGATGGCTCGGTCGTGGTCGGGGGGTTGCCATGAGTGCGGCGCTGCCGCGCCTTGCGCTGCTGCTGGCCGGTCTTGCGGGCTGCGCGCGACTGGCCGAGGTGGGCAAGGCGCCGGAGTTCTCGCCCCCTCCCGGCACCGATGGCCGTTTCATCGGCGAGTATCCGGTGCCCGACGGCAAGCCGGGCCCCGCCGGGGTCGGCATGGCCTCGCTGTGGTCGGGCGAACGGCGCTCGCTCTTCGGCGACCGGCGCGCGGGGCACCGCGGCGACATCCTGACCGTGGTGATCCTGATCGACGACGGCGCACAGATCTCGAATTCGACCGGGCGCAGCCGTGCGGGCAGTGACAAGATGGGCCTGCCAGGCCTGTTCGGCATTCCGCAGCGGATCGACAGGCATCTGCCCGCCGGGGCCAGCATGGCCGATGCCGTCGATACCAGCTCGACCAGTTCCTATCAGGGCAGCGGCACCATCCAGCGCAAGGAGAAGCTGACCCTGCGCATTGCCGCCACCGTGATCGAGGAACTGCCGAACGGCATCCTGCGCCTCGCAGGCACCCAGGAGGTGCGGGTGAATTCCGAACTGCGCGACCTGACCGTGACGGGCTACGTCCGCCCCGAGGATGTCACCCGGCAGAACGAGGTGGGCTACGACAAGATCGCGGGCGCGCGGATCTCCTATGGCGGACGCGGGCAGATCACTGATGTCCAGCAGCCGCGCTATGGCCAGCAGATCGCCGACATCCTGCTGCCGTTCTGAGAGGATTCCATGCGCAAGCTCCTGCCGATCCTTCTTGCCCTCATCGGCCTGGTCCTCGGCGCCGGGGCCGGGTTCTTCCTGCACAAGCCGGCGGCCCCCGAGGCGGGGACCGGCACGACGGAAGCCGCGCCCGACGCCAAGGGCGCACCGGCCGCGGCGGCGCATGATGCGGCGGAACCCGCGGGTGGCCACGGCGAGGCGGCCGGCAGCGATGACTATGTGAAGCTGAACAACCAGTTCATCGTGCCCATCGTGAAGTCGGGCAAGGTGGTGTCGCTGATCATCCTGTCGCTCAGCCTGCAGGTGACCGGGGGCGAAAGCGCCAAGGTCTATGCCGTAGAGCCGAAGCTGCGCGACGCCTTCCTGCAGGTGCTGTTCGATCACGCCAACGCGGGCGGCTTCGGCGGCAATTTCATCGAGGGCAGCAAGCTGCAGCCCCTGCGCGACGCGCTGCTGGAGGCTGCGGGGAAGGTGCTCGGGCCCATGGTGACCGACGTGCTGATCACCGACATCATCCGGCAGGACGCCTGACTACCCGTCCGACAGCCGCCGCAGCACATCCGCGCGGCCGAAGGCCAGGCGGGCGTCGGCCTGGGCCTGCAACCAGAGCGCGGTCTGGCGTGCCAGCCGCAGGTTGATCTCGGCCCGGCGGGCGTCCGCCCAGCCGGCATAGCGCAGCGCGGCCAGCGCCCCGGGCACCAGCGGCAATTCTTCCTCTGTCATCGGGCGGTCAAGCGCCGCCAGTGCCGACAGCGACGCCTGGCGTGCGGCCTGGGCGCGGCGAAGCTGATCCAGACGGGCATCGCGCTGGATCGCGGCGATCCGGGCCAGCCGCCGCAGCCGTTCGGCCTCTTCGGTCATGTCCGCCTCCATTTTGCCCGGTTCCGTATCGATTCGGCAAAGCGGATCGCCGCCGCGACGGCCCGATAATGGGCGGGCAGGATCTCTTCGCCAACCGCGACCTCGGCGTAAAGCATGCGGGCGGTGGGCGGATCGCGGCGCAGCGGTACGGCCGCCTCGGCCGCCGTGGCGCGGATGCGGGCGGCGACCTCGTCCATCCCCTTGGCCACGCAGACGGGCGCCCGCCGCGCCGCCCGATCCCAGCGGAGCGCCACCGCGTAATGGGTGGGGTTGACGATCACGACGTCGGCCCTGGCCACATCGGCCACCATCTGGTTCATCGCGATCTGGGTTCCCCGGCGGCGGCGCTGCATCCGCAGATGCGGATCGCCCTCGGATTCGCGCATTTCGTCAAGCATCTCGCGCCGCGACATCCGCAGCCGCCGCAGGTGGGAGAACCACTGGAAGACATAATCCGCAACGCCCAGCACTAGGGTCAGCACGACCACCGCCGCCAGGAAACGGAACGCAAGGCCCAGCATGATCGCAAGGCCGGGGGCGGGCTCGAGCGCCATCGCGCCCAGAACGTCGGGCAGGGCATCCTGTACCAGCACCCAGAGCAGCAGCGAGACAAGCACCAGCTTGCCAAGGTTGCGGGCAAAGTCGAACAGGCCGCTGGCCCCGAACCGCTGCGCGGCGGTGGCAAGCGGCGAGATCCGCGACAGCCGCGGCGCAAGCTTTTCCGGGGCGACGACAAAGGCCCGCTGCAGCGCCAGCATCGCCAGCGCCAATGCGGCCGGGACGAGGATCAGCGGCAGGAGCGGCAGCAGCAGCGCCGTAAACGCGCCCAGCGGAAGGCGGAGCGGCAAGCGGTCGGCCTCGGCCAGCAGATTGGACAGCGCAGCGCCGCTGCGGGACAGGATCGGCGTGCCGAACGCAACCAGTACCAGCAGCAAACCCGCGTAGCCCGCCGCTGCGGTCAGATCCTGCGATTTTGGCCCCTCGCCCCGCGCCCGCGCGTCATCGAGCCGCTTCTGGGTCGCCTCATAGGGCTTGTCGTCATCGCTGTCCTGGCTCATGGCCCGCCCCCGAAGGGCGCGGCCAGGAACCCGGCGAAGGCCGCTTGCCAAAGCCCGAGCGCGGGCCCCGCGGCCAGGGCCAGCAGCGCCAGGGCGCCGAGCGTCAGCGCCGGGGCCCCGATCAGCGAAATCATCAGTTGCGGCATCGCGCGGCTGAGCACGCCCAGCGCGAGGTTGTAGAGAAGCGCCGCGCCCAGAAAGGGGGCGGCCAGCGACACGGCCAGGGCGAAGCCCGCACCGGTTCGCTCGAGGCTCCAGCGTGAGAGATCCGCCGCGGCCGCCAGCCTGCCGGGCGGAATCGCATCGTAGGACAGGATGAGCAGGGCAGCGATGCGCACATGCAGCCCCGCCGCGGCGGCCAGTGCGAGGCCCGCGAGCATCAGGACGTTGCCGATCGCCGGCTGCGGCTCGGCTGCCATCCCGCCCGCCATCTGGGCAAGCGAGGTGGCTTGCGCCGCGATCTCGGCCGTCATCAGAAGCACCATGACGAAGAGCCGCGCGCCAAAGCCCAGGGCAAGGCCCGCCACGACCTCGGAGGCGCCCGCGGCAAGCCAGCCCCCCGGCCCCTGCGGCGGCACGGGGGTGATGGCGGGCGCGACCACCGCCGTCAGGGCAAGCGCGACGGCCAGCTTCACGCGGGCGGGCAGGACCTGTTCCCCGAACAGCGGCACCATCGCCACCAGCGCCCCCACCCGCAGGAACACAAGCACGGCCGCAGCCAGCCCGGTGGCCCCCAATCCCACGAAATCGGCCAGTTGCAGGGTCATGCCGGAACGGTCCCGACCAGGGCAGGGCGGGCCTCCAGCCCGATTTCCTCGAAGGACAGGACCGGCGCCGTCAGCCCGCGGGCGCGCAGCACCGTGCGCAGGAACCGCCGCCGCCGCCCCGAGGTGACCACGGCCGGAAAGGTCCCGCTCTCGCCGATGCGGGCCAGCCGCTCGGCCAGCCCGGTGGCCAGCCGGTTGAACAGGTCGGGCGGCAGCGCCACGTCGTCCGCGCCACGCGGGTCGTCGATCTGGTGGGCGGAAAAGGCCTGCTCCCACTCTGGCGCAAGTTGCAGAAGCGGAATCGAGCCATCGGCGCGGCGCACCTCGGCCACCAGCTGGAAACCGAGCCGCTGGCGGACATGTTCGCAGACGGCCTCGGGCGAGGGCAGCGTGCCGCGGACCTCGGCAATCGATTCGAGGATCAGCGGAAGGTTGCGGATCGAGACCCGCTCTTCGAGCAGGAGCTTGAGCACCGACAGGAGAAGGTCGACCGGCACGCGGTCGGGCACCAGTTCCTCCAGCAGCTTGCGGTTGGCCTCGGCCCGGGTGCGATCGGTCAGGTTGGTGAATTCGTCCAGCAGCCGACGCAGGCCCTTCAGGGTAAGGATCTGGGCCAGGTTTGTCTTGATCACCTCAAGCAGATGGGTGGCCAGCACCTCGGTGGGTGTCACCACGGTCAGCCCGGACAGCGCCGCCTCCTCCTGCCGGTCGGGCGAGACCCAGCGTGCGGCGGCGCCATAGACCGGCTCGCGCACCGTATCGCCCGCGGTCGGCGGGCCGCCCGCATCGGCCAGAAGCACCAGCACACGGTCCGGCTGCAGCCGGTCCTGCGCGCGCTCCACCCCCTGCAGGCGGATCCGGTACCCCCCGGGGGGCAGCGAGGCGTCATCGGTCAGCCGGATCTCGGGCAGGATCACCCCGAAGCCCAGCGCGACATGGGTTCGCAGATTGGCGATCCGGGCATCGAGACCGGTCGCCGGATCCAGCACCATGGGCACCAGGTCGGGCGCGAATTCGACATGGATCTCGTCAAGGTCAAGCACGTCGCCCAGCGGCTTGCGCGTCGGCGCGGCGGGCGGGGCGGCCACCGGCTGCAGCTCGCGCCCGGCGCGGCGGCGCCCGACCCAGGACAGAACGCCAAGCCCGATGGCGCCCGCCACAAAGGGCGCGAAGGGCAGCCCGGGTACCAGTGCGAACAGCAGCATGAAACCCGCCACCGTCGCCAGGGCCGCCGGGTGCCGCCCGAGCTGGCCGAACAGCGCCAGGTCGATGGCCCCCGTTGCCCCGCCGCGCGCCAGCAGAAGCGCCGAGGCGATCGAGATGATGACCGCGGGGATCTGGCTGACCAGCCCGTCACCGACGGTCAGGATCGCGTAGGTCTCGAAGGCCCGGCCGGCGGGCATCCCGTGCACTGCGATCCCGATGATCAGGCCCACCACGATGTTCAGCAGCGTGATCAGAAGGCCGGCCACGGCGTCGCCCTTGACGAATTTCGACACCCCGTCGAGCGAACCGAAGAACGTGGTTTCGGCCTGTTCGCGTTCGCGGCGGCGGCGCGCCTCGTCATGGTCGATGGCGCCGGCCGCCATGTCCGCATCAATCGCCAACTGCTTGCCCGGCATCGCATCCAGCGCAAAGCGCGCACCCACCTCGGCCATGCGCCCGGCGCCCTTCGTGATCACGATGAAATTCACGATCAGAAGGACGCAGAATACCACCAGCCCCTGCAACACGCTGTCGCCCATGATGAAATGCGCGAAGCCTTCAATCACATGGCCCGCGGCGCCGGTTCCGGTATGGCCCTGGCCGATGATCAGTTTGGTCGAAGAGACGTTGAGCGACAGCCGCAGCATCAGCGAGGCGAGCAGCATGGTGGGAAAGGCCGAAAAATCCAGCGGCCGCTCGATGAAAAGCGTCAGGGTGAACATCAGGATGGCCAGCGCGAAGGAGACGGCAAGGCCGAGGTCAAGCAGCGCGGCGGGAACCGGCAGGACCATCATGACGATGACGGTCATCAGCGCGAGCGCGAGAAGGATGGTGGGGCGGAAGATGTCACGGAGGGTCAGGGGCGGCATCGGTTATCCCCGCGGCTCGAAGAGAGGTCGCGTTCCCGCCGCGTCGCTTGGAACAAGCGAGCCGAGGGCCGACGCGGCGCCGCCCTGCAACAGGGGATAGGCGGCGCGCAGCACCGGCAGCGAGGCTGGCGACTGCACCTCCGCGGCGGGCGGCCCGGAGGTACCGACCAGCGCCGCGCGATAGCCGTCGAAGGTCTTGCGATAGGCCGCTGCCCGTGTGGGGGCACGGGAGTGGTAGGCGCCCGCCGCCAGGCTCCAATCGCCCGTCTCGTCATGAAGCGCCTGCAGGAAACGCGCGGCATAAAGCGCGTTGTCCTCTGGCTGGAACATCGCCTCGATCGAGGGGAAATTGACTCCGTGCCACCGGAAATTGATCTGGAAACAGCCAACATCGAAGCTGGTTGCGCCTGACCCGGCCGCGGTGCGGGCAAAGGCCACGGCCTCGTCGTTGCTGGAAAACCAGTGACCAGCCCCTTCAAGGTTCACAGCCCAGGGCCAGGGGCGCACGGCACCGCCGCTGCGCCGACCGGTTTCCGTCAGCGCGATCGCCTGCAGCACCTCCAGCGGCACACCTGTCTGCGCTGCGGCCGAACGGGCTGCCGCCTCGCAGAGCGCAGCCGGTTCGGCCGCATGCAGCGACAGTGGGGCAAAGGCGGCCACCGCCAACAGGGCCAGGACCAGAGTGCGGCAGAGGATCTTGAAAAGGGTCTGCATAAGGGGTTTCACCCGCATTGCCACAGAAGGTGCGGCCAGAATCTCAGGCTAGGGGGAAGGTCTTTCGATTCGGTAACCGGCTCAGGGCGTGGTCGGCGGCACCTCGGTTGCGGCAAGCGCCTCTTCAAGCGCCGCTCGGGTACGCTCGGTCTGCTCGACAAGTGCCCGCCCTGCGGCCAGCGGGCCGGGCCGGGCAGCCCCGGCTTCGTCCGGCGGCGGCAGGGCAAGGCTTGCTGCGGCCCGGTAAGCCTCTGGCGCGAGGGTGGCGGCGCTGTCCCATGCCCCGGCGCGCCAGGCCTCCAGCCCGGCGCGATCCGGCGCGTTGGCGGCGGCAAAGGCGGCCGCGGCCGTGGAATGGTCGCCTTGCGCGGCGGCGGCTTCGGCCCGCAAGCGTTCGGCCTCCTTGCCCGAAAGACCGGCAAGCCGGGCCGCGGCGGCATCGGGCGCGCCGCGGGCCAGGTCGGCGCGGGCGGCAAGCGTCTGTTCAGCATCGGTCGGGGGATAGAGCGGCTGCAGCCAGGCCAGCCCCGCCTCGGGGAAGCCCAGTTCGATCAGCCGCCGGGCCAGAACGGTATGGACCCGGCGCGTGGCCTCGGGCGCGGCCCTGGGGTCGAGCGCATGGCGCAGCACCATCTCGTCGCTGCCATGATCCGCCAGCAGTTGCCAGAGCGCGGCCGCGCCGGTGTTGCCGGCCTCCGGCTGCGCCCGAAGAACGGACAGTTCGTTGAATGCGGCATCGAAGTCGCCGGCGAGGCCGAGCGCCAGCAGATGGGCCCGCGCAAGGTTGCGGCCCGTGACCGAGCCGCGGAATTCACGCTGCAGGGCGGCGATCGACTCGGTCAGCGCGGGGGCAAGCGGTGTGCCTGTGTCCACCTGCGTCTCGACCAGCAGCACAAGGGCATCCGGCGTGGCGGGGCTGTCGGCCTGTGCGACCCTGGAGATCGCCTCGGCGGCGGCCTCGGGCTTGCCCTGGGCAAGATCGACCCGGGCGCCCAGAAGATCGACCTCGGGATCGGGTTCGGCCGCAGCCCGGGTCACCGCGTCGCGCACGGCGCGGGCGGCATCGGTCTCGTTCCGGTCGAGCAGGCGGCTGGCGAGCCCGGGGCCCAGCAGCCGACGCAGTGGCGCAGGCAGGGCGGAGAAGCCGCGCAGGACGGCGGGGGTGTTCACCGTGGTACCGGGCGCGATCCTGGGGTCGGCCAGCACCGCCCAGAGGGCGACGACACCGTCGCAGTCGGCCTGGCCGCGCAGCGGACCGGGATCGGTGGCCGCGCCCCGGTCGATGATGTCGGCAAGCGCGCTCAGAAGCTGCGTTTCAGGCACCGAGACCTGCATCGCAGCGGGCAGCGCCCGCGCCTCTGCGCCGAAACCGAGAAAGAGATAGAGGCGCATCAGGTTCGCCACGGCATCCGGCGAGGGGCGATCGAATTCGCCCACAAGCGCCTGCCGCCGCGCCGCGATCTGATCCGCCGCGGGACTGTCATCGCCCCAGCTGCGCAGGTCAAGTTGGGAATCGGGAATGCAGGCGGCGCCGGTCTCGGTGGTGGCCGGCGTACTGTCGGAATCGAGCGCACGGTCAAGCGCGGTCTCGGCCGTCATCCGCGCGGGTTCCGGCACGTCGGGCGCGGGCGTCGGCGCGGCCGGGGCAGGTTCGCCGGTGTCCGGCGGCTGCGGTGGGGTCGGCGGATCATCCGCGAAGGCGGCAGGGTCGGGCGTCAGCAACCCCTGGGCCGCGGCCCGGCCGATTTCGCGGGCCAGCTGGTCCTGCAGCGCGTCAAGCTGGGGCTTCGGCGCGGCGGGCGCGGGGGCTGGCGGTGGTGCGGCAGGCTCTGCGGCGGGGGCGAACTGTGGCGGAACCGCGGGCGCGTTCGACCGCCAGTCGTAGACCGGCATCTCGACCCGCTGGCGCGGATCGGGGCGCGGCGGGCGCGCCGGAACGTTGGCCGGAACAGGGGACGGCAGCGGGGCCGCCCCCTCCAGCGGACGTTCGAACGGCGAATCCGTCGGCGGCGCACCAGGCCGGATATCGATCACCAGGATGTCGGGGCGGAAGGCAAAGGCGCTGGCATGGCAGGCGCAGTTCAATTGCAGCGTCAAGGTGCTGTCGGTGGTTCCGGGGGCCAGGCTGGCCAGACGCAGCCGGGGAATGCGGTCGAACACCTGCGAGAGATCGAACGCGACCCCGGCCCGCCCGACGCGGAGGGCATAGCCATCGAGCGTCCGGCCGAATTGCCAGGCCGAGGGCTCTGCCAGACGCAGCACGAGACGCGAGAACCCGTCATGCTCGCCCGAGCGGACGGTGACGGTTTCTGCCGACGCGCCGAATGCCGCAACCCAGGACAGCGCCGCGAGTATCGCCCTCATGCGGCCTCCTGCTTCACCGCCCGCAGCGCTTCCTCGAGCATCGTGAAGCTCGGGCGGACGTTGTGCGGAGCATTCTGGCGGCCAACCTCGATGCAGATGTTGGTCGGGTGGTTATAGAGGTTCGCGATCAGCACCTCGCGGATCAGCTGGTAGAAATGCGCATCCTGCTCGGTCACCATTTTCAGCCGGGTTCCGCAGGGACCGACGATGCCATAGGCCAGGAAGACGCCCAGAAAGGTGCCGACAAGGGCACTGCCGATCATCTTGCCAAGGATTTCCGGCGGCTGGTCGATCGAGCCCATCGTCTTGATCACCCCCAGAACCGCGGCGACGATGCCGAGCGCGGGCAGCGCATCCGCGATGCCCTGCAGCGCGTGGCTGGGGTGCAGCGCATGGTGCAGCCGGATTTCCATCCGCTTGTCGAGCACCTCCTCCACCTGATGCGGGTCGTCGTAGTTCATCGAGGCCGAGCGCAACGTGTCGCAGATCAGGTCCACCGCCTCATGGTCGGCCCGGATCCGCGGGTAGCGGCCGAAGATGCTGGATTCGCCCGGGTTCTCGATATGCTCTTCGAGCCCCACAGGGTTCTGCCGCGCAAGCCGGATCAGTTCGAACAGGAGGCAGAGCAGATCGCGGTAGTCGGCCGGCTTCCAGCGCACACCCTTGAACACCCGCCCGACGGCACCCAGCGACTGCTTCACCGACGCGAAATCGTTGGACAGCAGGAACGCGCCGAAGGCGGCACCGCCGATGATGATCATCTCGTGCGGTAGGGCCTCGAGCACCACGCCCAGCTTTCCGCCCGCAATGGTGAAGCCACCGAAGACCATCACGAAAATGACGACGATGCCGACGATGCCGATCATGATGCCCTTCCTTCTGCGCGCGGGAACACACTGGCAGGTGGAGGTTAAGAAAGCCTTGGGCGGCTTACTGCTTCGGCGCGGCGGCGTTGCGCCCGGCCAGAATCACGCTGACCGTGTAGGCCTTTTCCGCTGACAGCCCGGCCAGGATCTGCGCCGCGGCCTCGGGCTTCATGCGGCCAAGGAAGCCTGCGGCAAATTCGGGGGCCATCTGTTCGAACACCCCGGCCGCGTCCTTGGGCCGCATGTTCTCGTAAACCGCGGTCAGCCGTGCCACATCGGTCTCGGCCGCGCCGTCGGCCAGCGTCAGCTTGGCCGAGAGACGGTCTTCGGCGGCCTTCAGCTCGGCCAGACGCGCATCGATGGCCTTGCCTGCCAGGGCCAGCGCCTGCGCGCGGTCCTGAACCGCGGCTTCGCGGGCGGCAAGCCGGTCTTCGCGCGCCTTCAGTGCCTGGACAAGCGGCATCACCGGCTCGGCCCCCGGGGCGCAGGCCGCGGGGGCCGCGGCGGCGGACGGAGCGGGCGGCGGGTCGACCGCGCGCGCCTCCTGCAGGCCAAGACCCAACCGGATCGCCCCGCCGGCCCCCATCAGCGCCGCGATCATCACGAGCGCGCCGCGACGGGGTCCGCGGGCCCGCCGCGCCTTTGGCAGGACCGGATCGCTCATTCGGCGGCCTCCTCTTTGGGGTGGGCGCTGCGGCGGCGCACGAACCGTGCCCGGCGTGACGGTTCCTCGGGCAGGGGGTCCGGCAGGTCGTGCATCGAGGCCAGCAGCAACTCCAGCCGCCGCGCGGCCTGTTCGGCCCGCCCGGTCAGCGATTCGAGCGAGGCGGTCGAGGCCGAGGCCGCACCGCCGGCCTTTTCCAGCGCCTTGGTCATGTCGTCGACCTGGGCCGAGAGGACAGCGATGGCCCCCCCCATGCCCCCTTCCAGCGTGCTGAAGCGGCTGAGCCGCCGTGACAGCACCAGGCAATAGATCGCGGCCCCGAACGCCCCCGCAGCCATGAGCAGATTGGAAATCAGTGCCATCCCGGCCTCCTAGTTCAGCACGAATTCGGTGACGAGCAGGTCGCGCACCCGGCCCTCGCCGGTCACCACCTGAATCCGCCTCAGCATCTGCGCGCGCAGCCGGACCAGTGCCGACGGATCCTCCAGATCCGAGACCCGGACGGCCCGCAGGTAGCCGTTCAGCACGTCAAGAACGCGCGGCATCAGCCGTGTCACCTCGGCCTGCTGGGCGGGTGCGACCTCCAGCTGGCCGGCAAAGCGCAGGTGGCTCGACCGGGCGGCGGGATCGAGCGAGATCACCAGCGGGGCAAGCGGCACGAAGGCGACATCCTCGCCGGCGGCTCCGTCCTCCTTGTCCTTGCCCTCGGCCGCGTGGGCATCGTCGGCCGTCTTGCCGCCACCCGTCAGCATTCCGCTGTAGGTGACATAGAAACCGGCGCCGCCCAGAACCAGCATCAGCACCAGCCCGAGCAGCAGCGGCAGCTTCGAGCGTTTCTTCGGCGCGTCCTGCGCCTGAGCCTCGGTCTCGGCCATCATGTCCTCCGTCGTCGACGAGAAGCTATAAACCGCAGGGGGCTAACCGATTCTTAAGCGGCTTCGCGGAAATCTGGTTGTGACAGGGGCAGGAGCCCCGGCACGGGAGATTCGCGGTGCAGCAGTTGACGTCGCTCTGGAAGTCGCTCGACCTGCGCAGGCGGGTGATCGTGGTGGTGGCAACGCTGGCCATGTTCGCGGCGATCCTTGGCGTCTCGCGCATGGCCACGGCGCCGGTCATGACCCTGCTTTACGCCGGGCTTGAACCGCAGGCCGCGGGCGAGGTGATCAAGTCGCTGGACCAGCACGGCGTCCGCTACCAGGTGCGTGGCGATTCGATCTGGGTGCCCGCGGCGCAGCGCGACAACCTGCGGATGACCCTTGCGGGCGAGGGGCTGCCCGCAACCGGCGGCGCCGGATACGAACTGCTGGACGGGCTGTCGGGCTTCGGCACCACGGCGCAGATGTTCGATGCGGCCTACTGGCGGGCCAAGGAAGGCGAACTGGCCCGCACCATCGTGACCAATCCCATGATCCGGACGGCGCGCGTCTACATTTCGCCCGCGCAGTCGCAGCCCTTCCAGAAAGAGGTCAAGGCGACCGCCAGCGTCATGGTCACGACGGCCGGCGGCAGGTTGCCGGACGCGCAGGCCAAGGCCCTGAAATATCTTGTTTCCTCTGCGGTCGCCGGGCTGCAGCCGGAAGACGTGGCGATCATCGACGCCGCCAGCGGGCTGGTGATGGCAAGCGAGGAACCCGGCAGCGCCCGGGCCGCCGATGATCGCGCCGCGCAACTGAAGCGCAGTGTCGAGGCGCTGCTGGCCGCGCGCGTCGGCCCCGGGAAGGCAGTGGTTGCGGTGAACATCGAACCGGTGACGGACCGCGAATCGATCCTGCAGAAGACCCTCGACCCCGCCGGGCGCGTGCCGATCAGCACCGATACCGAGGAACACGCGAACAGTTCCAGCGACAAGGGCGCCCCGAACGTGACCGTGGCCAGCAACCTGCCGACCGGGCAGGCGAATGCGCAGGGGTCGAGTTCGTCCAGCAACGAAAGCTCGACGCGGCAGCGCACGAATTTCGAGGTGTCGAGCACCGAACGGCAACTGGACCGGGCGCCGGGCGGCATCCGGCGGCTGACCGTCGCCGTCCTGGTGGACGGTGAACGCAGCACAGACGCCGCTGGCAAGGAGGTCTGGCAACCCCGCGCCGAGGACGAACTGACAGCCCTGCGGGATCTGGTGGCCTCGGCGGTGGGATTTGACGAAAAGCGCGGCGACGTGATCACGATACGCACGCTGGCCTTCCAGCCGGTCGAACCGCTTGGCACCGCGGCCGAGCGCGGCCTGCTGGACCGGCTGGGGCTGGACGCGATGTCGGCCATCCAGCTCGGGATCCTGGCACTGCTTGTGCTGGCGCTCGGGCTCTTCGTGGTCCGCCCCATCCTCACCGGGGGGCGGCGGCCGCTTACCGAGCCGCTGCCCCTTCCGGAACCCGGCGCCGCGGGTCGCGTGCTGACGGGCGAGATCGACGACCGCAGCTTCATCCCCGAAAACCTGAGCCTGGTGTCGCCGGAAGACCGCACCGAGGCGCAGCCGACCGACCCGGTCGACCGGCTGCGCCAGTTGATCGCCGAACGTCAGGGTGAAACCCTGGAAATCCTGCGCGGATGGGTCGAGGACCGGGCGGAGCGCACGTCATGATGCGGCGGCTGAAGCTCGAGACCTTCGGCCCGGATACCGCGGCGGCCGAGACGGTGGTGATGGATGTCACCGCGCTGGAAGAGGCACGGCTTGCCGCCTTCGAGCAGGGCTACAGCGCCGGTTGGGAAGACGCGATGGCCGCCCGCACGGAAGAGGCGGCCGGGGTCGGCGCGGACCTCGCGCGCAACCTCCAGGCGCTCTCCTTCACCTTCCACGAGGCGCGCGCCCATGTGCTGGCCGCGCTGCAGCCGCTGCTGACGACGCTTGTCGGCCGGGTGCTGCCCGCCACCGCCCGGGCGACGCTCGGCCCGATGGTGGTGGAGCGTCTGCGCCCCTTCGCCGATCGTGCCACCGAAACGCCCGTGACGCTTGAATTGAACCCCGCCGCCCGCCCGTCGGTGGAGGCGCTGCTGCACGGGCTGCCTGGCCCGCCCCTGCTCCTGGTCGAGGAACCGACGCTGGGCGAGGGGCAGGTTTACCTGCGGTTCGGCGATCATGAAGAGCACATTGATCTCGATCAGGTGACGGAGGCGATCCGCGAGGCCGTCACCGGCTTCTTCCATCCCAGCGAGGAGACGCGACAGCATGGATGACCGCCCCCCCGTCGGCCCAGGGCCCGACACCGGCGCGATGAACCCCTTCACCCAGGTCCCGATCGAGATCATCGTCTCGGTCGGCAAGGCGCGCCCGCTGGTGCGCGACCTGCTGCGCCTGCAGACCGAGTCGGTTCTGACGCTGGACCGGCGGGTCGATGACCCGGTGGAGCTTTATGTCGGCGACCGGCTGATTGCGCGCGGCGAGTTGCAGGAGCTGGGCGGCGACGCCTCGGGACAGCTGGCGGTCAGGCTGACCGAGGTGGCGAACCTGACGAGCGGGCTCTAGCCGATGCGCGGCCTCGCCCTGCTGCTGATTCTTGCCGCCACACCTGCCGCTGCGCAAGAGCTGACGCTTTCGCTGGGCGAGGGCAGCTCGCTCACCGCGCGCACGGTCGAGCTGTTCGCGCTGGTGACGGTGCTGAGCCTGGTGCCCGGGCTTGCCATCATGTTCACCTGCTTTCCCTTCATCGTCACCGTGCTCGCCATCCTGCGGCAGGGATTGGGGCTGCAGCAGTCACCGCCGAACATGCTGATCGTCAGCCTCGCGCTGTTCCTGACCTATTTCGTGATGGAACCCACCTTCCTGGCGGCCTGGACCAATGGCCTGCGCCCGCTGATCGACGGACAGATCGACGTGCCCACGGCCTTCACCGAGGGCATGGCCCCCTTCCGCCGCTTCATGGCCGCACGGATCGATGCCGAAACCTTCCAGACCCTGCAGGCGCTGCGGCCCGAGGCGGGGGCCGGCGCCGCCGCGGATGCGCCGCTCTCGCTTCTCGTGCCCTCGTTCCTTCTGTCCGAGGTGCAGCGGGCGTTCGAGGTCGGCTTCCTGATCTACCTGCCCTTCCTGATCATCGACCTTGTCGTTGCCGCCGTCCTGATGTCGATGGGCATGATGATGGTGCCGCCGGCCATGGTCTCGCTGCCGTTCAAGCTGGCGTTCTTCGTGGTGGCGAACGGATGGGCGCTGGTGTCGGGGGCGCTGGTGCGCAGCTACCTGTAGCCGTTCAGCGCACCACGAACTCGGCATGCAGCGCCCCGGCAGCATGGATGCTTTTCAGAATGTCGATCAGATCGCGCGGCGCGACGCCCAGCGCGTTCAGCCCGGCAACGACCTCCGACAGCGAGGTACCGCCGCGCACCTCGGCCAGACCCTTGCCCGGCGCCTCCTCGATGGCGGCACGGGTCCGCGGCACGACGATCGTTGACCCGGTCGAGAACGGGTCGGGCTGCACCACAAGCGGCGCCTCTTCGACGCGCAGGGTCAGGTTGCCCTGCGAGACCGCCACGCGCGAGATGCGCACATCCTGGCCCATCACGATGGTGCCCGACCGCTGGTCCACCACCACCCGGGCGCGCTCCTCGGGCTGGACCGACAGGTCCTCGATCCGCTGCAAGACATGGGCCGGCGAGGTCATGCGTGCCGCGGCGATGTTCACCGCGACCGTGCCCGCATCCAGCATGGCCGCGACGGGGCGGCCAAAGCTTGTGTTGATCGCCGTCTCGATCCGGCCGGCGGTGGTGAAATCCGGGCTGCGCAAAGCCAGCCGGACAGTCCCGAGCGTGGCAAAGTTGAAATCGACCTCGCGCTCGACCCGGGCGCCAGAGGGGATCGAGCCCGAGGTCGGAACCCCCTGGGTGACTGTCGCGGCCGCCCCCTGCGCCGTCACGCCGCCGGCGATGATGGTCCCCTGGGCCACCGCATAGATCTTTCCGTCGGCGCCATTCAGCGGGGTCATGATCAGCGTTCCGCCCAGCAGGCTCCGGGCGTCGCCGATGGCCGACACCGTGACATCGACCTGGCCGCCAACCCGCGCGAAGGGGGGAAGGACCGCGGTGACGAAGACCGCCGCGACATTCTTCGGCGCGAGCGTTTCACCGCTGACATTCACCCCCAGCCGTTCCAGCAGGGCCGTCATGATCTCGGCCGTGAAGGGGGAACTGCGCAGACCGTCGCCGGTTCCGTTCAGGCCGACCACCAGACCATAGCCCACCAGGTCATTCCCGCGAACCCCGTCGAATTCGACGAGGTCCTTCAGCCGGATCGGTTCGGCCAGAACCGCCGGGGCCGCGATGGCGAAGGCCACCCCGAGCAGGAGCGCGCGGATCATCTCAGGAAATTCGTGAGCGAAAGGGACGAGATGCGGGCCGTCAGGGCATAGAGCGTCTCAAGCTGGCCCTGGACCGCCTGAAGGTCGGTGGCGGCCTTGTAGGGATCGACCTCCAGCAGTTTTGCCTGGGCGATCTGCAGGGCAGAGGTTTCTGCGCGGTTCCGGCTTTGCGCCGCGGCGATCCCGGCCTGCACCACGCCCAGCCCCGCGGCGAGGGTCGTGCGCCCGGCCTGGGCCGACAGCAACGCCTGGCCCGCGATACTTGCCAGCGCGGCCTGCTCCGGGGCGCGGTCCGACAGGGGGCCACCTGCGAGCAGCGCCGCGGTCGCAAGGCCCGCGAGCGTCTCCGTCAGCGCGGGGTCAAGCG
>JAJZVD010000058.1 GCA_021845805.1 Pseudomonadota bacterium
CGCTTCACGCTGGAACCCGCACCCGGCCCCTTGGCCGCGCTGGCGGCCGAACTTGGCGCAAGCGCGCTGAAGAAGGTGAAGCTGGCGGGCGAATTCCGCCCCGCCGGTCGCCATGATGTCGTGCTCGAGGCGCGGCTGACGGGCACCGCCGTGCAGCCCTGCGTCGTCACCCTGGCGCCGGTGACCACCCGGATCGACGAGCCGGTGCTGCGCCGCTACGTGGCCGACATGCCGCTGCCCGAGGGCGACGAGATCGAGATGCCCGAGGATGACAGCGCAGAGCCGCTGCCCGAGGTGATCGACCTTGGCGCCGTGCTGGCCGAGGCGCTGGCGCTGGCGTTGCCGCTCTATCCCCGCGCCGCGGGGGTCGATCTGGCCGACACCGCGGTCGCCCCGCCGGGGGCGGCGCCGATCGAGGCAGAAAAGCCGCGCCCCTTCGCCGGACTGGCCGCGCTCAAGGCCCGGCTGGAGGGCGAAGACGACGCCGGCGGCTGACCGGCACAGAAAGCACTTGCGCGCGGGCGTAATCCCAGTATGTTCCGCGCCTCGTTCAGATGTTGGGTTGAAGACGTCGCGCCCTTTGGGCATAACGGTCTGACCCGTGAGGCAAGCATGGGGCCCGGTGCCCCCCAAGGATCCGAGGTCGAGACATGGCTGTCCCGCAGAACCGCGTTACCCGTTCCCGTCGTGACATGCGCCGCGCGCATGATGCGCTGGTTGCCGCCAACCCGGCGGAATGCCCGAACTGCGGCGAACTGAAGCGCCCGCATCACGTCTGCCCGTCCTGCGGCCACTACGCCGCGCGCGAAGTGATCGCGTCGACGGTGGATGCGAGCCTGGAAGACGACGCCGCGTAATTTCGCACTGCGAAGCGCGATCCGATGCCGAACGTCCCCGACATTCCGCAATCTGGCGCGCAACGCATCGTCATTTCCATTGATGCGATGGGTGGAGACCGCGGCCCGACCGCGGTCATCGCGGGCATCGAACAGTCCGCGGCCAAGAACCCCGACATCCATTTCATCGTGCATGGCGACGAGGCCGTGCTGAACCGCCTGGTCGGGCGCCGCAAGGCGCTGGCCGGGCGTTGTGACATTCGCCATGCGCCCCGCGTGGTGACGATGCACGAGAAGCCCAGCCAGGTCATGCGCCACGGCGAGGGCACATCGATGTGGTCGGCCATCGAAAGCGTGCGCACCGGCGAAGCGACCGTGGCGGTCTCGTGCGGCAACACCGGCGCGCTGATGGCGCTGTCGATGATCCGGCTGCGCAAGCTGGAAGGTGTGAACCGCCCCGCCATCGCCTGCCTCTGGCCCTCGCGCAATCCGGGCGGCTTCAACGTGATGCTGGACGTGGGCGCCGACGTGAAGGCCGATGCCGAAGACCTGCGCCAATACGCGCTGATGGGCGCATCCTACGCGCGCAACGGCCTGCGCCTTGCGCGGCCGCGGGTGGGCCTGCTGAACGTGGGCACCGAGGAGCACAAGGGCCGGGCCGAACTGAAGCTGGCGGGCGAGATGATCGCCCAGGCGGCCGAAGCGGGCGCCTATGATTATGTTGGCTTCGTGGAGGGCGGCGACCTGCCCTCGGACCGGGTCGACGTGGTGGTGACCGACGGCTTCACCGGCAACATCGCGCTGAAGACGGGGGAAGGCACCGCCAAGCTCATTGGCGACTTCCTCAAGGAAGCCTTCGCCGCCACGCCGCTGTCGCGCATCGCCGCCCTGCTGGCGCTGACCTCGCTGCGGCGGTTGCAGAAACGGATCGACCCGCGCCGGGTCAACGGGGGCGTATTCCTCGGGTTGAACGGCACGGTGGTGAAATCGCATGGCGCGGCCGATGCCACCGGCATTTCGGCGGCCGTCAAGCTTGCCTTCCGGCTGGCCAAGTCGGGCTTTCAGGAACGCCTTGCGGCGCGGGTTGCGTCGGCCGGGCCCGCGCGGCAGGATGCACCCGCAAGCGGGGAGAGGAACGGTAAACCGGAATGACGATACGCGCCGTGGTGAAGGGCGTCGGGCACTACCTGCCCGAGCGCGTCGTTCCGAATTCGGAATTCGAGGCCACGCTGGAAACCAGCGACGAATGGATCCGTTCGCGCTCGGGGATCGAGAGGCGGCATTTCGCGGCCGAAGGCCAGACCACATCGGATCTTGCGGCCCGCGCGGCGCGCGCAGCACTGGCGGACGCGGGAATGGCAGCCGCCGATCTCGATGCGATCATCGTCGCCACCTCGACCGCCGATTTCACCTTCCCCTCGGCCGCCACCATGGTGCAGGACGCGCTGGGGATGACGACGGGCTTCGCCTTCGACGTGCAGGCGGTCTGCGCGGGATTCGTCTACGGGCTTGCCAATGCCAATGCGCTGATCGTCTCGGGGCAGGCGCGGCGGGTGATGGTGATCGGCGCCGAGACCTTCAGCCGGATCATGGACTGGACCGACCGGGCGACCTGCGTGCTGTTCGGTGACGGTGCGGGCGCGCTGATCCTGGAAGCGGCCGAGGGTACCGGCACCGCGGCCGACCGCGGGATCCTGGCCACCGACCTGCATTCGGACGGCCGCTACCGCGACATCCTCTATGTCGATGGCGGCGTGTCGACCCAGACCACCGGACATCTGCGGATGCACGGCAAGGAGGTCTTCCGGCACGCCGTGGACAAGCTGGCCGAAACCGCCCATGCCTCGCTGGCAAAGGCGGGGCTGACGGGGGCGGATGTCGACTGGATCGTGCCGCATCAGGCGAACCTGCGCATCATAAAGGCGACGGCGCACAAGATGGGCGTCGACATGGATCGCGTCGTGGTCACCGTGCAGGATCACGGCAACACCTCGGCCGCCTCGATTCCCCTTGCGCTGTCCGTCGGCAAGGCGCGCGGACAGATCAAGCCGGGCGATCTGGTGGTGACAGAGGCGATCGGCGGCGGGCTGGCCTGGGGCTCGGTGGTTTTGCGCTGGTAAGTGCGGTCTGACCCCCCTGCCCCAAGTCATTGATATTGACTTGGTTATTTTACTGCCACACACTCCCGTGAAAACGGGGGGATCGTGATGAGCGAGAAGACTCTGACGCGGATGGACCTGAGCGAGGCGGTGTTCCGCGAGGTCGGCCTGTCGCGCAACGAATCCGCGCAACTGGTGGAAAGCGTGCTGCAGCATGTCTCGGATGCGCTGGTGGCGGGCGAGACGGTCAAGATCTCGTCCTTCGGCACGTTTTCGGTGCGCGACAAGGCCGCCCGCATCGGCCGCAATCCCAAGACGGGCGATGAGGTTCCGATCCATCCCCGCCGGGTTCTGACCTTCCGGCCCTCGCACCTCATGAAGGATCGCGTGGCCGCAGGCAACGGCGACTGAGGGTTCAGCGCGGATGGACAAGTCGCCGGACGCCTTCCGCACCATCAGCGAAGTCTCCGAGTGGCTGGACACCCCGGCCCATGTACTGCGCTTCTGGGAAAGCCGATTTCCACAGGTTCGCCCGGTGAAACGGGCGGGCGGGCGGCGCTATTACCGCCCGGCGGACGTGGCGCTGCTGGGCGGCATCAAGAAGCTTCTGCACGATGACGGGCTGACCATCCGCGGCGTGCAGAAAATGCTGCGCGAACAGGGCATCCGCCATGTCGCGGCCCTCGCGGGCAGCGACGGGTCGCAACCCGGCGCGGGCGACGACGCCGCGCCCGCCACCGCCGCCGCCGATCCGGGGGCGCAACTGCCCTTCGACCTTGGCGATGACCGGGCAGAGGCCGCAGCAGCGCCCGCATCGGAGGCCCCCCTCGCGCCCCTGCCTGCGGCAGAGCCGACGCTGGAAGACCCGGTGGCGGAAGAATCACTGCCGACCCGGCAGGTCGCCGACACATCGACCGAACCCGCCCGGGCGCCCGAACCCGCCGCCCCGGCCAGCGCGCCCGATCTGGCGGCAAAGACGCCGCCCGCCCCGGCGCAACCCGCAGGCGCGCCCCCGGCCGAGGTCTTGGCAAGCCTGCGCAGCGTCCTGTCGCACCCGCCCGAGGCCCGCCGCGAGGCCCTGCGCACGCTCTATCTGCGCCTGTCGGACCTGCGCGACCGCATGGCCGAGGCAGGCCGCCGCACGCCGCGGTGAAGTGTCGGAAAATCCGTGCGCTTTGTCCCTTGCCACCCCCCCGCAATCCGGCCTATACGGGCGCCGTCGGGCCGTAGCGCAGCCTGGTTAGCGCGTCCGTCTGGGGGGCGGGAGGTCGTGAGTTCGAATCTCACCGGCCCGACCATCATGGAACCGCCCGCTTCCGCAAGGAGGCGGGCGGTGCCGTTTTCGGAAACCGAACTGCGGAGGATCGGGCGATGAACGGGGCCGCCATCACCGGCACGGGCGTTCTGCCCGCGCAGATGCTGAAACGGCTGCTGGCCGAAGGCGCCATTGCCGCCGACCTGCCGCTGGCCGAGGGCCAGATCCAGCCCGCAAGCCTTGATCTGCGTCTTGGCACCACCGCCTACCGCGTCCGCGCCTCGTTTCTGGCAGGCGCCGGCCGGTCGGTGGCCGCGCGGGTCGCGGAATTCGAGATGCACCGCATCGACCTGCGCCCCGGCGCGGTGCTGGAAAAGGGCTGCGTCTATGTCGTGCCGCTGATGGAACGGCTGGCGCTGCCGCCCGGGCTGACCGCCGTCGCCAATGCCAAAAGCTCGACCGGGCGGCTGGACCTTCTGACGCGCACCATCACCGACGGCGGCACCGAATTCGACCGCATCCCCGCGGGCTATACCGGCCCGCTTTACGCCGAGATCTGCCCCCGGTCGTTCTCGGTTCTGGTGCGGCCTGGGATGCGCCTGAACCAGGTGCGCTTCCGCGCGGGCGAGGCGCGGCTGGACGACCGCGCGCTGGCGGCGCTGCACGCCGAGGTGGGCCTTGTCACCGGCAAGGCGGTGATTTCCGACGGGCTTGGCTTTTCGGTCGATCTGAAGCCCGCGGACGGCACGCTGGTGGGCTATCGCGCCAAGCCGCATACCGGGGTGATCGACCTTGACCGCATCGGCCATTACGCGCCTGCCGACTACTGGGAAGAGGTGCGCTCGACCGATGGCACCATCATCCTCGACCCCGGCGCCTTCTACATCCTTGTCAGCCGCGAGGCGGTGACGATCCCGCCGACCCACGCCGCCGAGATGGCGCCCTATCTGGCGATGGTGGGCGAATTCCGGGTGCATTACGCGGGCTTCTTCGATCCGGGGTTCGGCTGGGCCGCCGCGGGGGGCGCGGGCAGCCGCGGCGTGCTCGAGGTGCGCTGCCACGAGGCGCCCTTCGTGCTGGAACATGGCCAGATCGTCGGGCGGCTGGTCTATGAACGCATGGCCGCGCCGCCCGATCAGCTTTACGGCGCGGGCGTCGCCTCGAACTACCAGGGTCAGGGGCTGAAGCTTGCGAAACATTTCCGCACCCCCTGACACGCCCCTTGCGCCGCGACCGATTCGGGCGGCAACTGACGGCAGACAGCACCGGAACCTCGCCATGCGCCCCGCTACCGCCGCCCTCGCCCTTCTTCTTGCCCTGCCCGTCGCGGCTCCGGTGCTGGCCGACAACGCCATGAGCCTGGGCATCTACCTCTGGACCAATCCCGATTCCGACCCGGTGCGGGCCCAGTTCCTGTCGATTGCCGATGGCACCGCCGAGATCGAGGTGGACGGCCCCGAAGGCACCAGGAACGACAGCCACCCCGCCACGCCCGAGGAAACCGCCCTGTTGACGGCCGCGGTGAAGGAACAGATGTCCTCGCTGTCGATGACCGCAAAGCCCCAGCCGACCGGAACCTATGTCACGGTCGACTGGCACTTTTCCACCGATACGGGCTATGCCGACGGATCGACCTCCTATCCGCTGGACGCGGTGCCTGCCTCGGTGCTGGCGCTGCAGAAGGCGGCCTTTGGCGCCAACTTCCCGAAGTAGTCAGTCCTCGAACAGTTCCGTCTGGCCCGGCGCCTCGTCCTCGTCATCCACGTCGCGTGGAATGCCGATCCCGCCAGGCAGCGGCCGGTTGTCCAAGAGCCCCGCCGCGCGCAGTTCCTTCACCCCCGGCAGGTCGCGCGCCGATTCCAGCCCGAAGTGATCCAGGAACGTCTCGGTCACCACGAAGGTCACCGGCCGGCCCGGCGTCATCCGGCGGCGACCGAAGCGGATCCATTCCATCTCCAGCAACTGGTCGATGGTGCCGCGGCTGACGGCCACGCCACGGATCTCCTCGATCTCGGCGCGGGTGCAGGGCTGGTGATAGGCGATGATCGCCAGCGTCTCGATGGCCGCGCGGCTGAGCTTGCGGGTTTCCACCGTTTCCTTCTGCATCAGGTAGCCCAGATCGGGCGCGGTGCGGAAGGCCCAGCCATCGCCCACCCGCACCACCCGGACCCCGCGCCCCTCGTAGCGGCGGCGCAGATAGGTCAGCGCCTCGGCCGGGTCGCAGCCATGCGGCATCCGCGCCTGCAACTCGGCCACCGACACCGGCTCGGCGGTGGCGAACAGGATCGCCTCGACCATCCGCTCCTGCTCGGCGATGGGGGGGGCGGCAAACAGGCTCTGTTCGGCCTCGTCGCTCATCCGTCAGACCTCCGCCGGATCTGGATCGGGGCGAAGGTATCGGCCTGCCGGATCTCGATCTGGCCGCGCTTGGCCAGTTCGAGCGAGGCCGCGAAATGCGCCGCCGTGGCCGAGCGGCGGCGGCGGGGATCGGTCTCCCACCCCTCGGGAAGATAGCTGACCAGCTCGGTCCAGTCGCCCGCATAGCCGATCAGGCCGCGCATCCGCTCCAGCGCCTGTTCCATCGTGAAGACATGGTGGCGGTCCATCACGAAGGGGCGGAATTCGTCCTTGGTGCGGATCCGGGCATAGGCCTGCATCAGGTCCAGCAGGTTCGCCGTCCACACCACCTTGCGCTTCAGCGTCAGTTCTTCGGGCAGGCCGCGGGCAAAGAAATCGCGACCCCGCTGGTCGCGCGCCATCAGCCGCGCCGCAGCCTCGCGCATCGCCTGAAGCCGTTCAAGCTGATAGGCCAGATGGGCGGCCAGATCCTCGGCCGAGGGGCCTTCCTCGCCGGGTTCCGGCGGCAGCAGAAGGCGCGATTTCAGATAGGCGAGCCAGGCCGCCATGACCAGGTAATCTGCCGCAAGTTCGATCCGCAAGGCTTTGGCAGTGTTGACGAAAGTCAGATACTGCTCGGCCAGTTGCAGAACCGAGATGCGGCGCAGGTCCACCTTTTGCGTGCGCGACAGCGTCAACAGCAGGTCCAGCGGGCCCTCGTAGCCCTCGACATCGACGATCAGGGCCTCGGCCGCCAGCCGCGCCTCGACCGATCCTGTCTGCGTGTCGTCCCAGCCGGTCTCAGCCATGCCCCGTCCCGCCGCTCAGCGCCTCAAATTCGGCCCTGAGTGCGTCGGTGTCAACCGGGTCGGGCACCCGGCGCAGGGCCAGCGCCGCCGCGGCACGGGCGGCGCCGGCCGGGGTCAGGCGCCCCGCGGCCTCGACCACCGGCGCCATCTCCTCGGGCTTGCCGTTGCAGTGCAGCGCCACGTCGCAGCCCGCCGCGACGGATCGTGCGGCGCGTTCGCCCAGGCTGCCCGAGAGCGCCTGCATCGACAGGTCATCGGTCATCAGCAGCCCGCCAAAGCCGATGCGTCGGCGGATCAGGTCGATCACCGCCACCGATTGGGTGGCGGGGGCATCCGGGTCGATGGCGGAAAAGACGATATGCGCCGTCATCGCCAGCGGCAGGTCGGCCAGCGCGCGGAAGGCTGCGAAATCGCTGGCCTCCAGCGTGGCAAGGTCGGTCGTGACCGTGGGCAGGTCAAGATGCGTGTCGGCCGCCGCCCGTCCGTGGCCCGGCATGTGCTTCATCACCGGCAGCACGCCCCCCGCCAGCAGCCCGTCGGCCACCGCCCGGCCCCCCGCCACCACCGCAGGCAGCGTGGTGCCATAGCAGCGGTTCTTGAGGAACGGATGGGTCTCTGCCCGCGCGATGTCGAGCGTGGGGGCGCAGTTCCCGTCAATCCCCGCCGCGCGCAGTTCGGCCGCGATCAGCCGGAAGCGCAGCCGCATCGCCGCCGGGCCGCCGCGGGCCATCTCGTCAAGTGGCGGCACCCATTCGGCCCAGTGCGGCGCGCGCAGACGCTGCACCCGCCCACCTTCCTGATCGACGAAGACCGGCGCATCGCGCCCGACCGCCTCGCGCAGGTCGGCCGTCAGCCGCCGCACCTGTGCCGGGCTTTCGACGTTGCGGGCGAACAGGATGAAGCCCCAGGGGTCGGCCGCGCGGAAAAAGGCGGCCTCGTCGCGCGACAGCGCGGGGCCAAGGCATCCCAGGATCGTGGCGCCGGTTGCAGGCGGGCTCATCAGCGCAGCACGACCGGCACGCAGGGCGCGTTCGCCGCATCGAAGGTGGTGCAGAAGCGGCGAGTCTCGGCGTCGTCCTTGAAGCCTGCGGCGCGCAGCCGGTAGAAATCGCGCCCGCCGCTGCTGGCCTTCTGGATCACCCGCGACTTGCCGTCCATCTGGTCGCCGAACTTCGCCTTGATCATCGCCCAGGCTTCGGCCGCCGCATCGGGCGTGTCATAGGCGCCAAGCTGTACCAGATGCGCCCCGGGGGCGAGCTTTGCCGGATCGACCGAGTCGGGCGCCTTGGCGGGCCTGGGCGTGGACGCGGCGGCTTGCGTCAGCACCGCGGGGCGCGCGGGCGGCGCCTTGGTTGCCGCGGCGGGCATCGCCACCGCCTTGATCGCCGCGGCGGCCGCGGAGGGTTTCTCGACCGCGGGCGCGGCGACGGCGGCGACCGGCACGGGCGGCGGCACGGGGACCGCCTTCGCGGGCACGGCCTTGGCGGGGGGCGGCGTTTCCGCGGCGGCGGCCATCAGCATGGCGGGCGGCGCCTTGGGGCGGGGCGAGATCAGCGGCGCCCCATGCGGCGCGGCCGGGGCCTGCGCCACGACAGGCGCGGCGGCTGCGGCCGGGTCCGACAGCGGGGCGGCATCTGCAACCACGGGGGCCGCCACGGGATCGGGGGCAACTGCGGGGGCCGCCACTGCCGCAACGGCGGTCTCAGGCGCGGCGGCTTGCGGCGCGGCGGTATCGGGCGCAGCGGGCGCCACAACCGGCGCCGGGCGATCGGCCGGGGCCAGATCGCCATCGGCCAGTTGCACCGGGGCGGGCGCCAGGATGATGTTGTCGGTCCGCGGGATGCCCGCCGCGTCGGCGGCAACGCGGTTCACCGTCAGCCCCACATTGGCCGCGATCTGCCCGCCCGGGTCTTCCGGCGTGATCCGCATCGGCCCCTGCATGGCCTGGATCACCGGAATGCCGTTCACGTCGCGCACCGCCAGCCGGTAGCCCCAGACCGCAAGCCCGATCACCAGAAGCGCCGAGATGGCGCCTCCGGCCAGGTTGATGGCCTTTTGCGTGGGTATGCCACCCAAGGATGCGCCGCCCTCTCCGAAATCGTCGAAGTTCGCTTCCGCCATGGTCTGCCTCGCTGCCCGGGAGGTTGATCCGCCCGTGGTGACTGCTCGTGTCCCGGCGGGCGCCTTGGTCAGCGCATCTCTTCGGCCGGAGTGACCCCAAGGATACCAAGACCGGCGGAAATGACAACCGCCACGGCCCGGGCAAGGGCGATTTTCGCCTGTGAGGTCTCCACCTCGCCTTCCTGCACGAAGCGAAGGCTGGTTTCCTCGTTGCCGCGGTTCCAGTGGCCATGCAGATCCGAGGCCAGATCGTAAAGGTAGAACGCCACCCGGTGCGGCTCGTGGCCGCGCGCGGCGATCTCGATCAGCCGCGGCCACTCGGCCAGACGCCGGATCAGCTCCAGCTCGGCCGGATGGTCCAGCCGCGCCAGATCCGCCGCCGCAAGCGTGGCGTCATCGCAGGCGATCCCGGCCTCGCGCGCCTTGCGCAGCACCGAGCACACCCGCGCATGGGCATATTGCACATAGAAGACCGGGTTGTCCTTTGACTGTTCCAGCACCTTGTCAAAGTCGAAATCCAGCGCCGCGTCGTTCTTGCGGGTCAGCATGACAAAGCGTGTCACCTCGGCGCCCGCCTGTTCCACCACGTCGCGCAGCGTCACGAAGGTGCCCGCCCGCTTCGACATCTTGAACGGCTCGCCGTTCTTGAACAGCTTCACCAGCTGGATCAGCTTCACGTCCAGCGGGACCCGCCCGTTCGACAGCGCGGTCACCACCGCCTTCATCCGCTTGACATAGCCACCATGGTCGGCGCCCAGCACGTCGATCAACTGATCGAAGCCGCGTTCCACCTTGTCCCAGTGATAGGCGATGTCGGGGGCGAAATAGGTCCAGGCGCCGTCGGATTTCTTCACCGGCCGATCCACGTCGTCGCCATGCGCGGTCGAGCGGAACAGCGTCTGTTCGCGCGGCTCCCAGTCGTCGGGCACCTTGCCCTTCGGCGGCTCCAGCACGCCTTCATAGATCAGCCCCATCCCGCGCAGCCGGTCGATGGCGGCTTCGATCCGGCCGGTGCCGTACAGCGCCTTCTCGCTGGAATAGACATCCATCCTGACGCCCAGCGTCGCCAGATCCTCGCGGATCATCGCCATCATCGCGGTGGTGGCAAATTCGCGCACCGGCACCAGCCAGTCGGTTTCCGGCTTGTCCAGCAGGCTGGCGCCGTATTTCGCCTTCAGCGCCTCGCCCACCGGGATCAGGTAGTCGCCGGGGTACAGCCCCTCGCGGATCTCGGGCTCCAGCCCATGCGCCTCGCGGTAGCGCTCATAGGCCGACCGCGCCAGCACATCGACCTGCGCGCCCCCGTCGTTGATGTAGTATTCGCGCGTCACGTCATAGCCCGCGAAGCCCAGAAGGGCCGCCAGCGCATCGCCGAAGACCGCGCCGCGGACATGGCCCACATGCATCGGCCCCGTCGGGTTGGCCGAGACAAACTCCACGTTCACCTTCTGCCCGGCCCCCAGCGTCGAGCGGCCATAGCCCGCCCCCGCCGTCAGCACCGCGCCGACCAGCCCCTGCCAGACGCCCGGCGCAAGGCGCAGGTTCAGGAAGCCCGGCCCCGCCACCTCGGCCAGCGTCACGCGGGAGTCGGCCAGAAGCCGCGCCGCCAGCGCCTCGGCGATCGCGCGCGGCTGCATCCCGGCGGGTTTTGCCAGCACCATCGCGGCATTGGTCGCCATGTCGCCATGCGCGGCGTCGCGCGGGGGTTCCACCGCCACGGCGGAAAGGTCCAGCCCCGCGGGCAGCGTGCCCTCGGCGGCCATGTCTTCCAGGCTGCGGATCACCAGCGCCCGGATATCGTTGAAAAGGTTCATGTCAGCCCGTCCTTGGTCCGATCCCGTTTATCACGGCAAGGGCGAAGGTCAACGCCGGGCGCGACTCAGAGCGCCAGCGCAAGCTGATCGCCCGGCCGCGGTGGTGGCGCGAACAGATCGGTGCGCAGCGGCACCGGCGGCGCATCCAGCCCCAGCCGCGCCACCGCCGTGCGGAACCGCTGGCGCATCAGGTCGGCCCAGAGCCCCTGCCCCGTCATCCGCTTGCCCCAGTCGGCGTCATAGTCCTGCCCGCCATGCAGCTCGCGCACCCGGCCCATGACATGCGCGGCCCGGTCGGGGAAATGCCGCGCAAGCCAGTCCTGGAACAGGCCCGACACCTCGCGCGGCAGCCGCAGGCTGATGAAGGCCGCGCGGGTGGCGCCCGCCTCCTTCGCCGCGGCAAGGATCGCCTCCAGCTCGTGATCGGTCAGCGCGGGCACCACGGGCGCCACCATGACCCGCACCGGCACCCCCGCCGCAGCCAGCCGCCGGATCGTTTCCAGCCGCCGCCGCGGCGCGGGCACCCGCGGCTCCATCGCGCGGGCGACCGCCGGATCGAGCGTGGTGACCGAGACCGCCACATGCGCAAGCCCCCGGGCGGCCATCGGCGCCAGAAGATCCAGATCGCGCTCCACCAGGGTGCCCTTGGTCGTGATCGCGACCGGGTGGTTGAAGGCCGCCAGCACCTCCAGCACCTCGCGCATCACCCGGTAGTCGGCCTCGATCGGCTGATAGGGGTCGGTGTTGGTACCGATCGCCATCACCGCGGGGCGATAGGATGTCGCGCGCAGCTCGCGCTCCAGCACCGCGCCGATGCCGGGGCGGGCGATCAGCTTCGTCTCGAAATCCAGCCCGGGCGAGAGGTTCAGATAGGCATGGCTGGGCCGGGCGAAGCAGTAGATGCAGCCATGTTCGCAGCCGCGATAGGGGTTGATCGAGCGGTCGAAGGGGATGTCGGGCGAACTGTTGCGGCTGATCGCGCTGCGCGGGCGTTCCCGCGTCACCTCGGTGCGGGCCACGGCCTCGTCCTCGGGCCGGTCCCAGCCGTCGGGCTCATGGACCCGCGTTTCGGGCTCGAACCGGCCGACCACATTGCTGGCCGCCCCACGGCCGCGCAGGCGCAGGTGGGCGGGCAGCGTCGCGTCATCCCGTCCGTCCGCGCGTCCCATTCTGCCCCCCGTTCGATGGGGAGCAGTCTGGAACAATATGTGAACATTTGCAACCCCAGGGCCTGCCGCCGGGTCAGGAAAGGTTGGCCGCACCCGTTCGCCAGCGCCGCGCCGGGCGCGGGCCGCGTCACGCGGAACGCGTCGGAAATGATCGTGTCGGGGCCGATCCAGGCCGACAGGATGAACTGCCCCGGCAGCCGGGCCCGCCCGGGATCGGGCGTCCGGAAAAACCAGAATGGATACCCCGAGCCCATCGGGCGCTGCCAGCGATCGGTCCAGCCACCCGGCCCAAGGCGCTCGATCGTGAAGGTGGCGGTCGCCTGGCGGTAGCGGCGGTCCGGCTTCGGCGTCACATCAAGGCCGATGCCCGTGTCGCGAACCCCCGGCATAACGTCTCCAAGCTGGGAAAACCGGTAGGGCTGCGGCACCGTTCCCACCCGGCCCCGCCGCGTTTGCCGTGCTGCCATCGCACCTTGGGGCGTGGTCACGCAGACCCCGCCCGCGATCACGAAGCGGACCGCCGACGAGACGAACAGCGGCTCTGCCCGCACGGCCCCGGCACAAAGCGCCACCCAGACGACGACCACAAGCGCCCGCATCGTTCTTCGGCACCCTCGTTGCGGGCACATGATGCCGCGGCGCCCCCTTCAGGCAAGCCCGCCGCGTCGCGGCCATCGGCGCGATCAGGTCAAGGGCGCGCCAGACCCGCGCGCCCCTGGTGGTTGTCGCAACGGGGGGGCTCAAGGCGGCCCGCACATCGCGCATCCCCCGGACGCCGGCCTGGATCGGCTGACAGGGGCCGGTGTTGGCGCCGATCGCCATCACCGCCGGGCGCCAGGACCGGGCGCGCAGCGCACGCTCCCGCACCGCGCCGATGCCGGGCCGACCGATCCGCTGCATTCGCGGCCTTGACCTGCGGCGGCCGCGAAATACTGTGGTCTGACGTCGTCGGGGCGCAACGTAAGAGGTACACACCATGAAATCCATCCAGATCGCGGCGCTGGTCGCATGCCTTGCCATGCCGGCAGCGGCCACGACCTTCGGGCCGTATTCGAGTCTTGTCGTCTTTGGCGACAGCCTGAGCGACCCGGGCAACGCGGCGGCGGCCCTTGGGTCGGCCTGGAACTACACCGCCTACCCCAAGGGCCAGTTCACCAACGCGGACGTCTGGGCGGCGCAGCTTGGCGCAACGTTCGGCTCGGGCACAAACTTCGCGGTCGGCGGCGCCACCGCCGCCGCGCCGCACCCGCCCAGCCCGACCCTCGGACAAGAGATCGCCGCCTTCGGCGCAGCGGCGCCGAGCCTCGGGACGAACCCGCTGACCGCGATCTGGATCGGCGGAAACGACTTCCTCGGCCTGCTGGAAAGCGCCACGCCCCCCACCGGTCAGCAGGTGACCGACACGACCACCGCCGCCATTGGCGCAATCGATGCCGGCATCGGCCAGCTCTACGCCTCGGGCCTGAAGAATTTCGTCGTCTTCGGCCTGCCCGACCTCGGCAAGCTGCCGGGCGTGGTGGGCGACCCCGCGCTTTCCGCGCAGGTCAGCCAGATCTCGGCCACCTACAACACCTATCTTGCAGGCAGCCTTGCGCCGCTGGCGGGGGCCCTGCCCGGCGCGACAATTGACTATTTCGACGTGAACGCGCTCTTCGCGACCGTGCTGGGCCATCCTGGCGCATTCGGCATCACCGACACGACGACCCCCTGCGTCGTCGGCGGCACCGTCTGCAGCGACCCCGACTCGCACCTGTTCTACGACGGCGTGCACCCGACGCAGCCGATCCATTCGCTGATCGCCGCCACCTTCAAGGCTACCTACGCGCCCGTGGCACCCGTGCCGCTGCCGGCGGGTCTGGGGCTGCTTCTCGGCGCGGTCGCGCTGCTTGGCGGGCTCGGGATGCGCAAGAGGTCGTGGACGTAACCGCCAGTGTCGTAATCCGCAAAGTGGCCCGGCCCCTTTGGCCGCATGTAAGGCCAACCAGATTGCAGGAGCGGGCCATGGCCGACGAAGAAGAGATCATCCTGTCCGAACTGTCGGATGACGAGCTTGTCTTGCAGATGCATGACGACCTTTACGACGGTCTGAAGGAAGAGATCGAAGAAGGCGTGAACCTTCTGCTGGAACGCGGCTGGACGCCCTATGACGTGCTGACCAAGGCGCTGGTCGCGGGCATGACGATCGTGGGCTACGACTTCCGCGACGGCATCCTGTTCGTGCCCGAAGTGCTGCTGGCCGCCAACGCGATGAAGGCGGGCATGTTCATCCTGAAGCCGCTGCTGGCCGAAACCGGCGCGCCGCGGATGGGCAAGATGGTGATCGGCACCGTCAAGGGCGACATCCACGACATCGGCAAGAACCTTGTCGCGATGATGATGGAAGGCGCCGGGTTCGAGGTGAAGGACCTGGGCATCAACAACTCGGTCGAAAAGTACCTCGACGCGCTCGAAAGCGAAAAGCCCGACATCCTCGGCATGTCGGCGCTTCTGACCACCACCATGCCCTACATGAAGGTCGTGATCGACACGATGAAGGAAAAGGGCATGCGCGACGATTACGTCGTGCTGGTGGGCGGCGCGCCGCTGAACGAGGAATTCGGCCGCGCGATCGGCGCCGATGCCTATTGCCGCGATGCGGCCGTGGCGGTGGAAACCGCCAAGCAGTTCATGGCGCGCAAGCACAACCAGGCCTGAGGCCGGGCCGGCGCGCGACCCAAGGCCCCGGCCCGCGCCGGGGCTTTTTGCTTTGGCCTTGCCGCGGGGCCGCGCCATGCCGATCTTCTGCCGCAGGAGGATGCGATGCCCGAGCCCGATGATGCCACGCTGACCGAGACCGGCCTGCCGCTTGACCAGACGCAGGGGCGGGTGCTGCTGCTGGCCTGCGGGGCGCTGGCGCATGAGATCCTGGCGCTGAAACGGGCGAATGGCTGGAGCCATCTGGATCTGACCTGCCTGCCCGCCAACCTGCACCTCTGGCCCGACCGCATCCCGGCCGCGGTGGCGGCCGCGGTGGCCGAACACCGCGCGCGCTACGCCACGATCTTCGTCGTCTACGCCGATTGCGGCACCGGCGGCCTCTTGCAGGCGAAATGCGCCGAACTGGGGGTCGAGATGGTCGAGGGCCCGCACTGCTATTCCTTCTTCGAGGGCAACGCGACCTTCGCCGAACATTCGGAAAGCGAGATAACCGCCTTCTATCTCACGGATTTCCTGGTCCGGCAGTTTGACGCCTTCGTGTGGAAGCCGATGGGGCTGGACCGTCACCCCGAGCTGCGCGAGATGCTGTTCGGCAATTACGAAAAGCTGGTCTATCAGGCCCAGACGAACGACCCCGCGCTGGACGCCAAGGCCCGCGACTGTGCCGCGCGGCTGGGGCTGGCCTACGAGCGGCGGTTCACGGGCTACGGCGATCTGGAAACCACGCTGGCGCGGCTGGGATAGGCCGGGGGGGGGGAAAGCCTGAGGCGTGGGGGCGTGAACAGCGGGCCTGCGCCCGGCCACCCTGTCTCTCACGACGCAGAGCCCGCGGCCCGCCCGCAGGTGGGCGCTGGGCGGGTGACGGTCTCGTGCTTTATGGCGCGGCCTCTCCCCCGGGGTGAGCCCACCCCCGTCTGCCGCGGCACAGGGCACGCGTTCAGGCGGCGACCTCGGCGGCGGTTTCGCGGATGCGCTTGATCATGGCGCGCAGCCCGTTCGAGCGTTGGGCCGACAGATGCTGGTCCAGCCCCAGCCGGGCGAATTCGGCAGCGGCATCCACCCGGCCCACCTCGGCCACGCTGAGCCCCGCGTAAAGCGCGTGCAGCACCGCCACCAGCCCACGCACGATCATCGCATCGCTGTCGCCCTGGAAATCGAACCGCGCGCCGGGGCCCTGCCCCTCGATCCGCGGCAGGATCCAGACCTGGCTCGCGCAGCCCAGCACCTTAGTCGCGGGCACCTTCACCGCCTCGGGCATCGGCGGCAGCGCCTTGCCCAGCTCGATCACATGCCGATAGCGGTCTTCCCACTCGTCGAGGAAGGCAAAGGTATCGGCGATCTCTTCGAAGGCGGGGGTGGCCATTGCGTTCTCCTGCAGGTGCCCCTGAGGTAAGGCGACGGGCACCAAAGGTCCAGACCCCGCGCGGGACGGCTTTTCAAACCCCGTGGATTGGGCTACCCAAGGGCCCGGAGCGATGGGGGAATGCATGAAGAAACCGCTGCTTGCCGCGCTGATGCTGACGGTGGCCCTGGGGGCCTGCGGCTTCCGGCAATCGAGGCTGAACCCCTTCAACTGGTTCGGCACATCGCAGCAGCAGGCCGCCCCGGCCCAGTATGATCCCGTGACCGGGCAGAAGATCGTGCCCCAGGCCACCGCCGGCATGGTGGCCGAGGTCATCGACCTCGTGGTCGAACGGCGGCCGGGCGGCGCGCTGGTGCGGGCAACGGGGCTGCCGCCGACGCAAGGCTGGTGGAACGCCGCGCTCAAGGCGGAAAACGGCGGCAAGCCGGTCAAGGGCGTGCTGACCTTCCGCTTCGAGATCGCGCCGCCGCCGGGCCAGACGCCCGCATCCACCCCGCAATCGCGCGAAGTGACGGTGGCGACCTACCTGTCGGATGCCCAGCTTGAGGGCGTCAGCCAGATCACGGTCACCGGCACCCAGAACGCCCGCACCAGCCGCCGCTGAGCGCGCAGGCGCCCGGCCCTAAAGCCGGACGACCGTGACGTCGTTCCCCTTGGCCGAAAGCGCGATCTCGCCCCGGCAAAGCCGCATGGCGTCATCGCCGAACACCTCGGCGCGCCAGCCATGCAGCGCGGGCAGGTCGCGTTCGCCTGCCGCCAGCGCATCGAGATCGCCCGCCGAGGCGATCAGCTTGGCCGCCACCCCCACGCTTTCCGATTTCGCCTTCAGCAGCACCCGCAGCAGGTCGGCCAGCGCGGGGTTGACCTGCATCTGCTCGCGGCTGAGATCGGGCTTGGGCATGTCGTCGGGCTTGGTCGCAAGCCCCGCCTGCACGGCGGCCAGGATCCCGTCGGCGATCTCGCCCTTGCGCGCCTCGCGCAACAGAAGACGCGAACGGCCCAGTTCCTCGACCGTGGTGGGCCGCGTCGAAGCCAGTTCCAGCAGCGCGTCATCCTTGAACACGCGCGACCGCGGGATGTTGCGGCCCTGCGCATAGGCTTCGCGGAACCGGGCAAGTTCACGCACGATCGCCAGGAACTTGCCCGAGTTGGTGCGCGTCTTGACCCGGGCCCAGGCCTCGGCCGGATCGACCGTATAGGTCGCGGGGTCGGTCAGCACCGCCAGTTCCTCGGCCACCCATTTCTGTCGGCCAGAGGTTTCGATCTGCCGGGCAAGGCTTTCGTAGATCACCCGCAGATGGGTGACATCGGCCAGCGCATAGGTCAGCTGCGCCTCGCTGAGCGGCCGCTGCGACCAGTCGGTGAACCGGCTGGTCTTGTCGAGTGGCTGCTTGGCGATCTTCTTCACCAGCGTCTCGTAGCCCACCTGCTCGCCAAAGCCGCAGACCATCGCGGCGACCTGCGTATCGAAGAGCGGGCTGGGAAAGACCTTGCCCTCGACCCAGAAGATTTCCAGATCCTGCCGAGCGGCATGGAACACCTTCACGGTGCCCTCGTGGCGGAAGAGGTCGTAGAGCGGTTCAAGCGACAGCCCCTCGGCCAGCGGGTCCACCAGCACCGCATCACCGGTCTTGCCGGGCAGCGCCATCTGGATCAGGCAGAGCTTGGACCAGTACGTCCGTTCGCGCAGGAACTCGGTATCGACGGTGACGTAAGGGGCGGCTTTGGCGGCCTCGCAGAAGCGGGCCAGCGCATCGGTCGTGGTGATCAGGTTCATCCGGGTTCCGGCAGACAGGGGGCCACGGGGTCATCCCGCCCAACCGCTATAGGCAGGTTGGCCCGGAAAGAAAAGCCCCGCCCCGCCGCGGAGCCGCAAGATCAGGGCAGGAACAGCGGGGTGCGGTCGCCCCCGGCAAAGCGGCGCAGCACGGCGGGGTAAAGCCTGTGCTCCTGCTCCAGCACGCGGGCGGCCAGATCGGCCGCGGTATCGCCCGGCCGCACCGCCACCCGCGCCTGCCCCAGGATCGGCCCGGCGTCCAGATCGGCCGTCACCTCGTGCACGGTGCAGCCCGCCTCGGCGTCGCCCGCGTCCAGCGCGCGCTGATGGGTGTGCAGCCCGGGATATTTCGGCAGAAGCGACGGGTGGATGTTCAGCATCCGCCCGGCGAACCGCGCGATGAAGCCGGGCGTCAGGATCCGCATGAAGCCTGCAAGGCAGAGGATGTCGGGCTCGGCCGCCAAGAGCGGCGCCAGCAGCGCCGCCTCGAAGGCCGCGCGATCGCCCCCGAAGGCGCGGTGATCGACCGCCGCCGTCGCGATCCCCATTGCCGCGGCGCGGGCAAGCCCTGCGGCGGCCGGATCGTTCGAGGCCACCAGCACCGGCCGCGCCGGGTGATCGCCCGTCATCGACTGCGCCAGCGCCACCATGTTGGAGCCGCCGCCCGAAATCAGGATGGCGACGCGCCTCACAGCAGGCGGCCGGTGTAGGCGACCCCCTCGCCTGCCGTGACGGTGCCGAGGCGCACGACCGTCTCGCCCTCGGCCGCAAGCACAGCGGCCAGCGCCTCGGCCCGGTCGGCCGCGACCACGGCGACCATGCCGATCCCGGCGTTGAAGGTCTTGAGCAGTTCCGGCTGGGCGATCCCGGCAGTTTCGGCCAGCCAGCGGAAGACCGGCGGCAGGGTCCACGACCCCAGGTCGATGGTGGCCCCGAGACCGTCGGGGAAGACCCGCGGCAGGTTCTCGGTCAAGCCACCGCCGGTGATGTGGGCCAGCCCATGCACCCCCCCGGCCCGGATCGCGGCCAGCGCGGGTTTCACATAAAGCCTGGTGGGGGTCAGCAGCGCCTCGCCCACCGTGCCCGCGCCGAAGGGCGCCGGATCGGACCAGGCAAGCCCCGCCAGCTCCACCACCTTGCGCACCAGCGAATAGCCGTTGGAATGCACCCCCGACGAGGTGAGGCCCAGCAGCACGTCGCCCTCGGTCACGCCGCGCGGCAGATCGGTTCCGCGTTCCATCGCGCCCACGGCAAAGCCCGCCAGATCGAAATCGCCCGCGTGATACATCCCCGGCATCTCGGCCGTCTCGCCGCCCACAAGCGCGCAGCCCGTGGCGGCGCAGCCATCGGCGATGCCCGCGATGATGGCCGCGGCCTGCGCCACGTCCAGCTTGCCGGTGGCGAAGTAGTCGAGAAACAGCAGCGGCTCGGCCCCCTGGCAGACCAGATCGTTCACGCACATCGCAACCAGATCGATGCCGATGGTGGCCACGTTGCCGGTGTCGATGGCGATGCGCAGCTTGGTGCCCACCCCGTCGGTCGCGGCGACAAGGATCGGGTCGCTGTAGCCCGCGGCCTTCAGGTCGAAGAGCGCGCCGAACCCGCCAAGCCCCGCCATCGTCCCCGGCCGCGCGGTGCGTTTGGCCGCGGGCTTGATCCGTTCCACCAGCGCGTTGCCCGCGTCGATGTCCACGCCCGCCTGCGCATAGGTCAGCCCGTTCTTCGCCGTCATCGTCCGCCCCTTCGTGATCCTGCGCCGCTCTAGCCGATCCGGCCCGCGCGCGCAACGCGGGGGTTGCGCAGACGGGAGGTGCGGCGCAGCCGGCGCATGCGATGGCCGGGCGGTGGCGAGAAACCGGGTGGCCGGTCGCTGGCCGGATGCCGTACCGAAGACCGTGCAGGCAGACGCCACGCCTCCCCCCCGGCCCGGGGGGACGAGCGAAGCGCCCCCCGGGCCAGCGCCCGACCGCCCCTGGGACGGGCGCTTGCGGAGCGTCGGGGGCGGGCTCACCCGCGGGAGGAGCCGCGCCATGAAGCGCAGACCGTCACCCGCTCCGCGCCCACCCGCTGTGGGGCGCTGGCCCTCTGTCGTTAGGGACTGCGTCC
>JAJZVD010000059.1 GCA_021845805.1 Pseudomonadota bacterium
TGGAATTCCTCGGGCTGCGACATGCCGGTATTCAGCGCGATGCCGCGGGCCGACAGGCCGTACTGGCGGTCGGCGCCGTCGGTGCGGAAATAGGCCGCGCCAAGGAAGCTGATCCAGTCGGTCTTCAGGTCGGGCCGCATCAGGCGGAAGCCCGCGAAGCCCGCCTCGCCCTCGACCGCGCGGGCGGGGCTGTCCTTGGGCATGTCGAAATAGTCGGCGGTATAGACCACCTCGCGCGATTGCCCGTTCTCGACGATGTGCATCCCCACCGGGTTGCGGAAATAGGTGCCCGCGTGGAAGAACTGCACCGGCACAGAGCCCGCGTAGACGGTGTCTTCCTTCTTGAACTGGATGCGCCAGTATGCGTCGTAGTCGATCTTGTCGTAAAGCTCGGGATGCTGGACGACATGGGGCGCATAGGCCTGCCCGGCCAGCGCCTCGGCCTTGGCGGTCAGGATGTCGAAGGAAAACGGCTGGGCGGGGCCAAGCCTGGGCGTGAAGGCCGTGGCCGTGGTATCGGCCGCGGCCAGCGCGGGCAGGGTCAGCACCAGCGCGGCCGCGGCAAGGGTCCGGGCAAGACGGCGCGAAAGGTCAAGGGGCACAGGCGTCTCCTCAGCAAAAGGCCGGGGTGCCATATCCTGTTTTCCCGCGCCCGTGAAGAGGATGCCCGGTTCCGTGATCGACTTCGGCGCAATTTGCGGGCGCGGCGGTGCGCGCCCGCCCGGGTGTCACCGCGCGGGCGGCGTGTCGTAGGCGCGGAAGCAGAGCGGATCGAGCGCCATCGAGGCGCCCAGCACCGCAGGCGCCGCGGCGCAGGCGACCCAATCGGGCCGGGCGCCCAGAACGTAATCCATGCGCGCGAAGAACAGCTTGTAGGGATCGGCCACCATCACCTCGGCCCCGTCCAGAAGCGGGTTGAAGGCGGTGTTGAAGCCATCGTCCTGCAACTCGCTGCGGTCGGCCTTCATGCTCAGGCTCAGGTCGCTGCCCTTGCCTGCGGGCGTCGCGGTCAGGGTGAAGGTGTAGGTGATCGTGACCGGTGCGGTGCCGATGATGCCAACGTAGTAGCGCGTCAGCGTCTCGGTGTTGCCGTCCACCTTCACGTTCACGTCCCGGGCGTCGGCCGTGGCGCGCACGACCTTGGCCGCGGCGGCCAGCGCCTCGGCGGGCGGGGCATCGACATGGTGCGACTGCGCGGCGGTGCGCACATCCTTGGACCAGAGCGGCACCTGCTGCCCCGCGCAGGCGGTCAGCAGCAGGGCGGCGGGCAGGGTAAGGGCGAATTTCATGGGGATCTCCTTGGGGCGATCATGCCACGGATACGCAGGCCGGTTCCGTCGCGGATCATCACGCCCGATCACACATTCGTCCATCCGCCGTCAATCGCGATGGCCTGGCCGGTGATGAAGCTCGCCTCGTCCGAGGCAAGGAACAGCGCCAGCGCCGCGATTTCCGCGGGCTGGCCGATCCGGCCCATCGGCTGGCGGGCGATGAAGGCGGCGCGGGCGGTCTCGTAATCGCCCTGCGCCCGCATCCGGTCCTGCAGGCTGGGGCTTTCCACCGTGGCCGGGCAGATCGCGTTGCAGCGGATGCCGCGGGTGACGTAATCGGCGGCGATGGATTTGGTCATCCCGATCACCGCGGCCTTGGTGGCGCCGTAGACAAAGCGGTTGGGCGCCGCGATCAGCGACGAGGCGGCCGAGGCCATGTTCACGATGCTGCCCCCGCCGAGGCCCAGCATTCCCGGCAGAAACGCTTTTGTAACAAGATATTGCCCGCGGACGTTCAGGTTGAAGCTGAAGTCGAACGCGGCGGCGTCGCAGTCCAGGATCGTGCCGTGATGCACGAAGCCCGCGCAGTTGAAGAGGATGTTCACCGGGCCGACCTGCGCCGCCAGCGCCGCGACGGCGGCGGGGTCGGTCACGTCAAGCCGGTGCGTCTCGATCCCGTCGGCTGCCAGCGGGGCAAGGGCGGCCGCGTTCACGTCGGTTGCGATCACGCGGGCGCCCTCGGCGGCAAAGGCGCGCGCCGTGGCAAGGCCGATGCCCGCGCCAGAGGCCGTGCAGAAGGCGGTCTTTCCCTTGAGTCTCATGACCTTGCAGTCCTTTCCTTACATCACGGCGCCGATCTGCCAGGGCACGAATTCCGCGCCACCGAAGCCGAACTCTTCGCTTTTCGTGCGTTCCCCCGAGGCGGTGGCGATGATCTTCTCGAAGATCTCGCGCCCCTTCGCCTCGACCGTCACGCCCGCGCTGATGATGTCGCCGCAGTTGATGTCCATGTCGTCGGCCATCCGGGCATACATCTCGGAATTGGTCGCCAGCTTGACGCAGGGGCTGGGCTTGTAGCCCGAGACCGAGCCGCGCCCGGTGGTGAAGACGATCAGGTTCGCCCCCGAGGCGATCTGGCCGGTGACCGAGGCGGGGTCGTAGCCGGGGCTGTCCATGTAGACGAAGCCATGCTTGTCGATGATCTCGCCGTACTTGTAGACATCGGTCAGCGGCGCGGTGCCGCCCTTGGCCACGGCGCCCAGGCTCTTTTCCAGGATCGTGGTCAACCCGCCGCGCTTGTTGCCGGGGCTGGGGTTGTTGTCCATCTCGCCTTCGTTGCGGGCGGTGTAATCCTCCCACCAGCGGATGCGCTCGATCAGCTTCTCGCCCACCTCGCGGCTGACGGCGCGGCGGGTCAGCAGGTGTTCCGCGCCATAGATTTCGGGCGTTTCGCTGAGGATGGTCGTGCCGCCGTGGCGCACCAGCAGATCCGAGGCGAAGCCCAGCGCGGGGTTGGCCGTGATGCCGGAATAGCCGTCCGAGCCGCCGCATTGCAGGCCCACGGTGATGTGGCTGACCGGCTGGGGCGTGCGGCGGGCGCGGTTGGCCACTGCGCCCATCTCGCGCAGCGCCTCCAGCGCGTGCTCGACCGTGCGGCGGGTCCCGCCTTCGCCCTGGATGGTCATGTAGCGGAAGTTGCCATCCTCGCGCAGCTTGTCGCGGCCCACGAGGTCGGGCACCTGCATCACCTCGCACCCCAGCCCGACAAGAAGGATGCCGCCGAAGTTCGGGTTCCTGGCGTAGCCGGACAGCGTGCGATAGAGCGTGCGGTACCCTTCGTTCGTGCCCGACATGCCGCAGCCGGTCTGGTGGACGATCGGCACGATGCCGTCGACGTTTTCCAGTTCGGCCAGCCAGGGGGCCTTTTCGGCGGCCTCGGCGATGAAGCGGGCGACCGACCCCGAGCAGTTCACCGACGTGAGGATCCCCAGATAGTTGCGGGTGCCCACCTTGCCGTCGGGGCGCAGATAGCCCTGGAAGGTGCGCAGATCGGGCGCCGCAGGCAACGGGCGGCAATCTTCGCCAAAGGCGTAATCGGTCGAATGCGGGCCCATGCCAAGGTTGTGGGTATGCACCCAGGCGCCCGCGGCGATGGGGGCGGAGGCGGCGCCGATGGTCTGGCCGTAGCGGATCACCGCCTCGCCCGGCGCGATGGCGCGCAGCGCGATCTTGTGGCCGCGCTTCACCGGCTCGGCCAGTGTCACGCCCTCGGCAGTGGCGCCCGCGGGCAGGTCCTTCAGCGCGATGATGACCGTATCCGCCGGGTTCAGGCGAATGGCGTCCTTGCCCTGTTCCATGCGCTGTTCTCCTTGGCTTGACCGGCGGCGCGTTCCGTTGCTAGCATGTTAGCATGTTACGCGGTGAGACCGACCTTTCGCAAGAGCCAACCTCGGGCGCGCAGCGTCTGCGGCCGGTCGAGGATTTCGCAGGCTCGCTGGCGCAGCGCTGCTATCTGTCGCTGCGCGAGGCGATCCTGTCGCTGGCCTACCGGCCGGGCGAGGTGTTGAAGAAGCCCGAGATCTGCGCGCGGCTGGGCGTGTCACGCTCGCCGGTGGCCGAGGCGGTGGCCCGGCTGGCGGGCGAGGGGTTGGTCGAGGTGGTGCCGCAGGCGGGCAGTTTCGTGTCGCGCTTCTCGATGGACGACATCCGCGAGGGGGCCTTTCTGCGCGAGGCGATCGAGCTGGCCGCGGTCGAGGATCTGGCGCCGCGGATCACCGAGGATCAACTGGTGCTGTTGCGGCGGAACCTGCGGGTGCAGGCGGCGCTGGCCGATGACGGCGACGTGGAAGGGTTCTACGGGCTGGACGGCGAGATGCACGCGCTGATCCTGTCGTTCACGGGGCATCGCAAGCTGGCGCAGGCGGCGGAAACGGCCTGGCTGAACGTGGCCCGCGCGCGGCGGATGACGCTGCCGGTCGCGGGGCGGCTGGCGCTGACGCTGGCGGAACATCAGGCGGTGCTTGCCGCGCTGGAGGCGCGCGACGGCGAGCGGGCGCGGATGGCGCTGCGCCACCACTTGCGCCAGCTTCTGCACCATCTGGAGCCGTTGCAGCGCGAACGGCCGGACCTGTTCGCGCCGCGGGGTCAGCCGAGCGCGTAGAAGGCGGCTGCCGTCCCGCCGAAGACGCGGGCGCGGTCGGCGGTGGAGAGGCCCGCGGTCAGGTCCTGCGCGGCGGCGTGCCAGTCGGCGTATTCGGCGCGCAGATGGCAGACCGGCCAGTCTGACCCCCACATCAGCCGGTCCGGCCCGAAGGCCTCGACCAGATGGGCGACCCAGGGGCGCAGGTCATCGGCCGTCCAGCCCGGCGCGGCCTCGGTGACAAGGCCCGAGAGCTTGCAGAAGGCGCCCGCCCCGGCCAGCCGGGCGATGCCTTCGGCCCAGGGGGCAAAGCCCGCCGGGCCCGCCGCGATCGGCGGCTTCATCCCGTGGTCCACCACCATCCGAAGCCCGGGATAGCGTTGAAGAACGGCGTGGAAGTTCTTCAGGTGTCGGGGAAATCCCAGCGCGTCGAAGGTCAGGCCAAGATCCATGACGGCGCGGAAGGCCCATTGCACATCATCGCGCAGCATCCAGTCGTCATCCGGAATGTCCTGGATCATCGGGCGGACGCCCAGAAACTTCGGGTGCGCGGAAAGACGTTTCAGAACAGCGGCCTGTGCGGGGTTTTCAAAGTCGATCCAGCCCACGACCCCGGCCACGGCGGGGGTCGCGTCGGCCAGGCCCAGCAGGTATTCGGTTTCCGCGACCGTGGGGGCCGCCTGCACCAGGACCGTGGCCCCGATCCCCGCGGCGGCCAGGTGCGGTGCCAGGTCCGCCGGGCCGTAGGGGCGGCTCAGCACCGGGTCGCCCGCGGGCATCCAGCCGTAATCGCCGCGGGCGGGGTGCCAGAAATGGTGATGCGCGTCGATCCGCATCTCAGCGGACCGGAGCATCGGCGCGCATCAGCCCCGCGGCCTTCAGGTCGGCCCAGAGCGCGGCGGGCATCCGCGCGCCTGCGGCCGCCAGGTTCGAGGCCATCTCGCCCAGGCCCTGCCCACCGGGGATGACCGAGACGACGGCGGGGTGGCGCAGCGGGAACTGGAAGGCGGCATCCACCATCCGCACGCCGTGGCGGGTGCAGATGGCCTCGATCCGTGCTACCTTTTCCAGGATGTCGGTGGGGGCCGGGTTGTAGTTGTAATAGGCGCCGGGGCGCGGGCCGGTGGCGAGGATGCCAGAGTTGTAGGGCCCGCCCACCACGATGCCGATTCCGCGTGCCTCGCAGAGCGGCAGGAAGGTTTCCAGCGCCTCCTGTTCCAGCAGCGTGTAGCGCCCGGCCAGCAGGAAGATGTCGAAATCGCCCCGCTCGGTCAGCCACTGGCAGCTTTCCCATTCGTTCACCCCGGCCCCGAAGGCGCGGATCACCCCTTGCTCGCGCAGCTCCATGAGCGCGCGGTAGCCGCCCGCCATCAGCTCGTTCAGCTTTTCCTCCAGCCGGGTGCGGCTGCCGTGGTTGAACACGTCAAGGTCATGGGCAAAGAGCATGTCGACCCGGTCGACGCCCAGCCGTTCGAGCGAGAATTCAAGGCTGCGCATCACCGCGTCATAGCCGTAGTCGTAGACCTCCTTGCGCGAGGGCACGTCGAAGAACTTGCCGATGCCGTCGCGGGTGTCGGGGGTGGCGGCCTTCAGAAGCCGCCCGACCTTGGTCGACAGCACATATTCATCGCGCGGCTTGCCCCGCAGGAAGCGGTTCAGCCGGGTTTCCGACAGGCCGAAGCCGTAAAGCGGCGCGGTGTCGTAGTAGCGGATGCCCGCGGCCCAGGCCGCCTCCAACACGGCCTCGGCCTCGGCCTCGGTCACGGCGCGGTAGAGGTTGCCCAGGGGGGCCGTGCCGAAGCCCAGTTCGGTGAAGGTCAGCCCGCCGTTGCCGAGCCTGTCCCAGTGCCGTGTCGCCAGTGTCATCCCATCCTCCCGTCCCGATGCGTTTATGCCTACCCCGGCCCGGGCCGGTCGGCTAGGGTCTGCCGCAACCGGAAGGGGGGCAGGCATGGCAACGGTGCTGCTGTTCGGCGATTCCAACACCCATGGCACGGCGCCGATGGCCGCGCTGAGGGACCGCGTTCGGTTCGACGCGGCGACCCGCTGGCCGGGGCATCTGGCCCGCGCGCTGCCCGGCGTGACCTTCGTGGAAGAGGGGCATCCTGGCCGCACCACGGTGCATGACGACCCGATCGAGGGCGCGCATCGCAACGGGGCGGCGGTGCTGCCTGCGCTGCTGGAAAGTCACGCGCCGCTGGATGCTGTTGTCATCATGCTGGGTACCAACGACATGAAGGCGCGGTTTTCGGTGACGGCGGTCGATGTGGCGCTGTCGGTCGAGCGGCTGGGGCGGATGGTGCAGGCCTGGGGCTGCGGGCCGGGGCAGGGGGCGCCGCGGCTTCTGCTGGTGGCGCCGCCGCCGGTGGAAGAGGTCGGCTGCCTTGCGGGCATGTTCGCGGGCGGCGCGGCCAAATCGCGGCGGCTTGCGGCCGAGCTTGCCCCGGTGGCTGCCCGGCTGGGGGCGGGGTTCGTCGATGCGGGGGCGCTGATCGCCGTCAGCCCGGTCGATGGCGTGCATTATGACGCGGCCGCCCATGCGCGGCTGGGCGCGGCGCTGGCGCCTGCGGTGGCGGCGCTGCTGGATCTGCAAGGAGGGGACGATGCTGAAAGGTCTTGATGTCCGGCTGAACGCCGAGGTGCTCTATGCGCTCAGGGCGATGGGGCATGGCGATACGGTGGCGTTGGTCGATACCAACTTCCCGGCCGATTCGGTGGCGCGGCAGACGACGTTCGGCCGCCTGATCCGGATGGAGAACCTGACCGCCGCCGAAGCGGCCGAAGCGGTGCTGTCGGTGCTGCCGCTGGACACGTTCGTCGAGGACTTCGCCCTGCGCATGGAGGTGGTGGGGGCGCCCGCCGAAGTGCCGGCCGTGCAGCAGGAGGTGCAGGCCGTCATCGATTCCGCCGAAGGACGGGCCCGGCCGCTGCAATCGACCGAACGCTTCGCCTTCTACGAAGAGGCGAAACAGGCCTATGCGGTGATCCAGACCGGCGAGCGGCGGTTCTACGGGTGTTTCGTCTTCCGCAAGGGCGTGATCCCGCCCGAGGCTTGATCGCACAGGATTTTTCGCGCCTCGGGCCATTAGAAGCGCAGGATCGCGCTGCGTCCTGCTTATGGCCCGGCCGTGCATTCTATTTGACTTTGTCGTTGGGCTTCGGGAACGTCCGGGCACAGACGGCGGCGCGAGCAGACGCCACGCACAGGGGAGGATTGCATGAAATTCAACGGATTGATGGGTGTTGCCCTGGCCGCCTTGCTGGCGGGTGTGGGCAGCGGCGCCGCGGCCGACGTGGTCAAGGTGGGCGTCGTCGCCTCGTTCTCGGGGCCCTTCGCGATGTATGGCAAGCAGTTCAAGGACGCCATCGACGCTTATGTCGCCGAACACGGCACCAAGGCGGGCGACCACGAGGTCCAGTTCATTTTCAAGGATGACGGCGGGCCGAACCCCGACCAGGCCAAGGCGCTGACGCAGGAACTCCTCGTGAAGGACAAGGTCAACTATCTGGCGGGCTATGTCTTCACCCCGAACGCGCTGGCGGTGGCGCCGCTGATCGATCAGGCGCAGGTGCCGACGGTTATCTTCAACGCCGCGACCTCGATCATCACGACGAAATCGCCCTATTTCATCCGCACAAGCTTCACCACCCCGCAGGTCGCGGCGCCGCTGGCGGACTGGGCAATCGCGCAGGGGATCAAGACGGTCGTGACCTCGGTCACCGATTACGGTCCCGGCATCGACGCCGAAAAGGGCTTTACCAAGGAATTCGAGGCGAAGGGCGGCAAGGTGCTGGATGCGATCCGGATGCCGATCCAGACGACCGACTTCGGCCCCTTCATGCAGCGGATCAAGGCGGCCGCGCCGAATGCGCTGTTCACCTTCATCCCGGCCGGGCCGCCGGCCTTTGCCTTCGTGAAGTCCTATGCCGACAACGGCATGGCGGCCGCGGGGATCAAGTTCCTGGGCACGGGCGATCTGGATGACGAAACCACGCTGCAGACGCTGGGCGATGCGGCGCTGGGCATCCACACCTCGTTCCCCTATTCGGCCGCACATGACTCGGCGCTGAACGCCAAGTTCCAGGCCGATCTGGCCAAGGTGGACCCGGGTGCGGTGGCGAACTTCGCCTCGGTCGGCGCCTATGACGGGACCGAGGCGCTTTACCGGATGATCGCAGCCGGCGGCACCGATCCCGACAAGGCGATGAAAGCCGTGCTGGGCGCAAGCTGGGAAAGCCCGCGCGGGCCGATCACGATCGACCCCAAGACCCGCCATGTCACCCAGAACATCTACATCCGGGTGGTAGAGCGCGATGCCTCGGGCAAGCTGATCAACAAGGAGATCGAGACGATCCCGAACGTCCCCGACCTCGGGCTGGCGAAGTAACGCACGGCGACGCCTGACCCTGGCCCGCGGCATCCCTGCCGCGGGCGCATGCCGGAGACCCTGATGACGACGCTGGCCTCGATCCTGATGGACGGAATCGCCTATGGCATGATCCTGTTCATGATTTCGGTGGGTCTTTCGGTGACGATGGGCCTGATGCGGGTGGTGAACCTGGCGCATGGCGGCTTCGCCATGCTGGGGGGCGCCTTCACCCATTGGGCGATGGCCGAGGCGGGGCTGCCCTTCGTGCCCGCGGCCGTCGTTGGGCTGCTGGCCGTCATGGTGCTGTCGGTGCCGATGGAGCGGGTGCTCTACCGCCCGATCTACCGGATGGGCGAGTTGCCGCAGGTTCTGGCCACGATCGGCATCACCTTCATCATGATCGCCTCGGTCAATCTGTGGCTGGGCTCGTCGCTGCTGTCGATCCGGCTGCCCGCGGCAATGTCGGGGGCGGTGGATCTGGGCTTTCGGACGCTGCCCACGCACCGGCTTTATGTGCTGGGGGCGGGGGTGCTGGTGATCGTGGGGCTGTTTGTCCTGATCGAGCGGACGCGGTTCGGCATCAAGCTGCGCGCGGCGGTCGATCACGCGGGCACGGCGGCCTGCCTTGGCATCGACACCAGCCGCATCTTCGCGCTGACCTTCGCGCTGGGGGCGGGGCTGGCGGCGCTGGGGGGGATCCTCGGGGCCGAGCTTCTGCCGATCGACGCCTACTATCCGCTGCGCTACATGATCCTGTTCCTGACGGTGGTGGCGGTCGGCGGGCTCGGCTCGATCACCGGGTCCTTTGTCGCGGCGCTGGCGCTGGGGGTGCTGGATACCGCGGCGCGCTATCTGTTCCCGGATGTGGGAACGATCTTCTTCTATCTTGCGATGATCGTGATGCTGGGCCTGCGTCCGCAGGGCCTGATGGGGCGCGCCTGACATGCGGCAGATCCTTCCCTTTGCGGTCCTGGCCGCCGTGGCCGTGGCGGCGTTCTACATCTTTCCCTACAACCTGGCCTTCCTGACCCGCGTGACGATCATGATGATCTTCGTGCTGTCGCTGGACCTGGTGCAGGGGGTCGCGGGCATCGCGACGCTTGGGCATGCGGCGATGTATGGCACGGGGGCCTATGCCGCGGGGCTTTTCGCGATCCATGTCTGGCACGATCCGCTGGCGGGGCTGGCGGTGGGGGCCGTGGCGGGGGCGGTGATCGCCTTCGTCTCTGGTCTGTTCCTGATGCGGGCGCATGGGCTGACGCTGCTGATGCTGACCATCGCCGTGGCCGAGGTGCTACAGGAGGTGGCCAACAAGTTCAGCGACATCACCGGCGGCACCGACGGGCTGGGCGGCATCCGCATGGGGCGGCTGCTGGGCGTGTGGAAGTTCGATTTCGTCGGCCAGACCGGCTATGTCTATGCGGTCTGCGTGCTCTTTCTGGTGATGGTGCTGCTGAAGGTGGTGATCGGCTCGCCCTTCGGGCTGGCGCTGCGCGGCATCCAGGACAGCCAGGCCCGGATGCGGGCCATCGGCACGCCCGTCGCCCGGCGGCTGCTTGCGTCTTATGTGCTGGGGGGGGCGGGCGGGGGGGTGGGGGGGGCGCTTGCGGCCCAGTCGACCCAGCTTGTCAGCCTTGGCGTCTACAGCTTCCAACTGTCTGCCGAGGCGGTGATCATGCTGATCCTGGGCGGCACCGGGCGGCTTTGGGGGGCGCTGATCGGCACCGCCGTGTTCATGACGGTGCACGAGGTCGCGGCCTCGGTCGATCCGTTCAACTGGCTCTTCGTGATCGGCGCGCTGGTGCTGGCGGTGGTCTATGCCGTGCCGCAGGGGCTGATGGGGCTGCCCGCCGAGGTGAAACGCTGGATCGGGAGGCTGGCATGAGCGCGGGTCTCGAGGTCCGCGGGCTGAACAAGGCCTTTGGCGGGCTGGTGGTGGCGCGCGACATCTCGCTGACGCTGCGGCCGGGTGACCGCAAGGCGCTGATCGGGCCGAACGGGGCGGGGAAATCCACCTTCACCAATCTCATCACCGGGATTCTGGAGCCCTCGGGGGGCGAGATCACGCTGGACGGGCGCGACCTGCGCGCGATGAGCGAGGCGCAGCGGGTGAAGGCGGGGATCGCCAAGACGTTCCAGATCACCACGCTGTTCCGCAGCCTGAGCGTGCGCGACAACCTGCGGCTGCCGCTGTGGGAACGCCGCGGGGGCACCGGGCGCCCCTTCCGCCGCGCGGGGGGCGACGCCTGGGTGGAGGCCGAGGTCGAGGCGCTTCTTGCCCAGTTCCGCCTGACCGATGTCGGCGACCGCCCGGTGGCACGGCTGGCCTATGGCCAGCAGCGGCTGGTGGAGATGGCGATGACGCTGGCGCTGAAGCCGCGCATCCTCATCCTCGACGAGCCCGCGGCTGGCGTGCCTTCGTCCGAAAGCCCGCTGATCGCCGAGGCCATCGCGGCCCTGCCCGCCGATCTGGCGGTGCTGATCATCGAACATGACATGGCGCTGGTCTTCAAGGTGGCCACTCGCATCATCGTGCTGGTCGCGGGGGCGATCCTGACCGAGGGGACGCCGGCCGAGATTTCGGCCGACCCGCGGGTGCGCGACCTGTATCTGGGGGCCAAGCATGGCTGAACCGCTTCTGTCCGTCACCGACCTGCGGGCGGGCTACGGACCCACGCAGATCCTGCAGGGGATCAGCCTGTCGGTCCGGGCGGGCGAGCGGCTGGCGCTGATCGGGCGCAACGGTGTGGGCAAGACCACGCTGCTGAACACGATCATGGGGCTGACGACGCAGCATGGCGGGCAGGTCACCTGGCAGGGCGCGCCCATCGGCAGCCTGGCGCCGCACCGGCGCGCGGCGCTGGGGCTGGGGCTGGTGCCCCAGACGCGCGACATCTTCAAGTCGCTGTCGGTCGAAGAGAACCTGCTGGCGGGGATGCGCGGGGATGCGAGCCTTGACGAGGCCTATGCGCTGTTCCCGCGACTGAAGGAGCGGCGGCGGAACGGCGGCGGCCAGTTGTCGGGCGGCGAGCAGCAGATGCTGGCGGTGGCGCGCACCCTGATGGGGCGGCCGCGGCTTCTGATGCTGGACGAGCCGCTGGAAGGGCTTGCCCCCGTGATCTGCGAGATGCTGATGGGCGTCTTCGAGCGGCTGGCGGCCGAAGGCAGCACCACGGTGATCCTGGTCGAACAGCATGCCGACATGGCGCTGGGCTTCGCCGACCGCGGCGTGATCCTGGAAGCGGGACGCCTGGTGCACGAGGCCCCGGCCGCCGAGCTGCGCCGCGATGCCGCGGTGCTGGAGCGGTATCTGGGCGTCGGACTGGCCTAGTGTATACATAGAACCGGCGCGATCTGCGCAAAATAGATAAATACCGCGAATTTCCGCCGAAAATTCGCGGTTTTTCTATGTTCACTTGATTTGTTCTGGCCGTAATGTATACATTCTCGGCATCATGTGTCGGGGAGGGCAGCATGAGCGGGCCGGACCGGGATACGCAGGCCAACCGTGCGCTGCGCGCGCTTCGAGATCGCATCTTTGACGGAACGATCGCAGGCGGGGCGCGGCTTTACGAGGTCGCGCTGTCAGAGACGCTGGGCCTCTCGCGCACGCCCGTGCGCGAGGCGCTGGGGCGGCTTGAGCAGGAGGGGCTGGTGGAGCGCGCCGAGGGCGGCGGATTCATGGTCCGCAGTTTCAGCTTTGCCGATGTGGTCGACGCGATCGAGCTGCGCGGGGTTCTGGAAGGGACCGCGGCGCGGCTGGCGGCGGAACGCGGCGCCGATCCCGCGGCGCTGGCGCGGATGCGCGCGGTCGTGGCGGAACTGGATGCCGCCGTGCCGGGCGACCCGCGCGCGCTGCGCTTTGACCGCTATGTCGCGCTGAACGACGAGTTTCACGCCCTGCTTGCAACGCTCTGCGGCAGCACGGTGATCCGGCGCGAGCTGGAGCGCGCGACGGGGCTGCCCTTCGCCTCGCCCTCGGCGTTCCTGGCGGTGCAGGAAGAGGTGCCCGCCTTCCGCCGCAGCCTGGGCCTGGCGCAGGCGCAGCACCGCGCCGCGGTCGAGGCGATCGGTCGGCGCGAGGGGGCGCGGGCCGAGGCGATCCTGCGCGAGCACGCGCAGATCGCGCGCGCCAATCTTGAATATGTGCTGGCCGAGGACCGCCGCCTGATCGCACAGGTGCCGGGGCTGGCGCTGGTGAAACACTGAAAGAGGAGGAGCCCGATGCCGAAATCCCTGCAAGACGTGCTGAACGCCGCCGGCAACCCGGTGCAGATGCTGCGCAATTCGCAGATCGGCGCCTATGTCTACCCGGTCGTGGCGCCCGAGTTTTCCAACTGGCGCGACGAGCAGCGCGCCTGGCGCGAAACGGCGGTGCTGTTCGATCAGAGCCACCACATGGCCGAGATCCTGGTCACGGGCCGCGATGCCTTCGCCATGCTGGAACATCTGGCGATCAACTCGTTCGCCAATTTCTCGGTCGGCAAGGCCAAGCATTTCGTGCCCTGTTCGCATTCCGGCCATGTGATCGGCGACGTGATCTGCTTCCGCCTGGCTGATCAGGAATTCCTGCTTGTGGGCCGGGCGCCGACCATCACCTGGGTGCAGTTCAACGCCGAGACCGGCGGCTGGGCGGTGAAGGTCGAGCGCGACGACCGTTCCCCCTCGCGCCCGATGGGCAAGCCGGTGGTGCGCAAGCGCTACCGCTTCCAGGTGCAGGGTCCGAAGGCCGAGGCGGTGCTGACCAAGCTCAACGGGGGGCCGCTGCCGCCGATCCGGTTCTTCAACATGGACTGGATCACCATCGACGGGCTGAAGGTGCGCGCGCTGCGGCACGGGATGGCGGGCGAGCCGGGGCTGGAGGTCTTCGGGCCCTACGAGGACTATGACCGCGTGCGCGACGCCATCGTGGCGGCGGGGGCAGAGTTCGGCCTGCGCCAGGTCGGCAGCCGGGCCTATGCCACCAACACGCTGGAATCGGGCTGGATCCCGTCGCCCTTGCCGGCCGTCTACACCCAGCCCGAGATGGCCGCCTATCGGGCCTGGCTGCCGGCCGAAAGCTACGAGGCGACGGGTTCGATCGGGGGCAGCTTCGTGTCCGAGAACATCGAGGATTACTACCTGACGCCCTATGATCTGGGCTATGGCCCCTTCGTGAAGTTCGACCACGACTTCATCGGCCGCGCGGCGCTGGAGGCGATGCAGGGCCGCGCGCACCGGCGCAAGGTGACGTTCGAATGGAACGCCGAGGACGTGATGAAGGTGCACGCCTCGTTCCTGAAACCCGGCGCGCCGAACTACAAGGCGATCGACCTGCCGCTGTCGAACTATGCCTCGGCCAGCTACGACAAGGTGACGATGGGGGGGCGGGTTGTCGGCTTCTCGATGTTCGCGGGCTATTCCTACAACGAGCGGGCGATGCTGTCGCTGGGCACCGTCGACGCGGACATCGCCACGGGCGACGTGCTGACGCTGACCTGGGGCGAGCCCGGGGGAACGGCCAAGACCACGGTGGAGCCGCATGAGCCGGTGGAGATCCGGGTGAAGGTGGCCCCGGTGCCCTATTCGCGCGACGCCCGCGAAAGCTACGTCGAAAGCTGGCGCACCCGGCAGGTGTAGGAGGGCGGCCCCTCTGGCGAGAGAGACGGGGCAGGCGGGCGTGACGCCTCCCCCGGCCCGGGGGGGCGGCGCGAAGTGCCCCCGGGCCAGCGCCCGACCGCCCCCTAGGGCGGGCGCTTCGTCAGCGTCGGTGGCGGGCTCGCCCGTGGGAGGGGCCTTGCCATAAAGCGCAGACCGTCACCCGCCCGGCGCCCACCCGCGATCGGGCGCTTCCGTGTCGGAACCGCGCGGGCTCACCCGAGGGAGGAACCTCACCATCACGCACAGAGCTTCCCCCTCGCCGCGCCCACCTGCGCTCGGGCGATGGCCCTGTGTCGTGTGAGACCGGGTTGGCGGGCGGTGCGTATCTTGCGGCCCGGTGCGACAACCGCCCCCTCGCCGCGGTCGGGCGATGGCCCTCCGCGGTCTCGGACGTGGGGCGCGCAGGCCCCGGGGCCACACCTGATCGGCTCCGCGAAGTTGTGACTTGCGGCGGGGGTGGGGCCGTGCTGCTGCTCGGGCGCCGGGCTGGTGTCCGGCCCTGCCGGAGCCCGCGATGCCCATGCCTCTTGCCCTGACCCGCCGCGCCCTGCTTCTCGGGGCGGCTGCGACCCCCGTGCTGGCCGCCCAACCCGGCGCCGCCGGATTGGTCGAGCCGCACATGCGGTTGGCCGACCGGCCCGAGCCCACGGTGGCGCTGACCTTCGACGCCTGCGACGGGCGGGTGGACGACCGCATCCTGTCCACCCTCATCGCGCTGAAGGTGCCCGCGACCATCTTCGTCTCGGGGATCTGGCTCGGCCGCAACCCGCAGGCGTTCCGCACCCTGCTGGACCATCCCGACCTGTTCGAGATCGGCGACCACGGCGCCCATCACCGGATGGCGGTGGATCGGCCGACGACGTTCTGGGGCGTGCATGCGGCGGGATCGCCCGCCGGGATCGCCGCCGAGGTGACCGGAGGTGCCGCGCTTCTGACTGCGGCGGGGGCGCCCCATCCGCGCTGGTATCGCGGGGCCGCGGCGCTTTACACCCCCGAGGCGCTGGCGCAGGTCGTGGGCATGGGATACCGGATCGCGGGCTTTTCGCTGAACGGCGACGGCGGCGCGTCCTTCGGCACGGCCGAAACGGCCCGGCGGATCGGCGCGGCGCGTCCGGGCGACGTGGTGATCGCCCATGTCAACCAGCCGCTGCGCCCCGCCGGGGCAGGGGTCGCGCAGGGCATCCGGGCATTGGCCGCTGCCGGAATGCGCTTTGTCCGGCTGTCCGACCCGGGGGTCGGCGTGGTTCCGGCCTGAGTGCCTGCGGCATTCGTGCACATCGACTGAAAATGTGCCAATCTGGGCATGTTAGGGTTGCGTTTTCACGGCGCCTCACATATTCATAATTGCGAATGTATTTCCGCCCCGATGGGAGCCAATCGCCATGCGACATCTTCTTGCCGTGCTCGTGATCTCGGCCGCGCCGTTTGCCGCCCTTGCCGGCACCGCGACCCCGCTTGCCGTGACCACGGTGACGGAATGGAAGGCCGTCTACGGCCAGATCGAGACCAAGGACCGCATCCCCGCGCGGGCGCGGATCGGGGGCACGCTGGTGGACCTTTCGGTGACCGAAGGCGACATGGTGACGGCGGGCCAGAAGATCGCGACCATCGTCGACGACAAGATCGCCTTCCAGCTTGATGCCTATGACGCGCAGCTGAAGGCGCTGCAGGCGCAGCTTCAGAACGCGCAGACCGAACTGACGCGCGGCCAGGACCTGATGAGCCGGGGGGTGTCGACCAATCAGCAGGTGGATGCGCTGCGCACCCAGGTCGAGGTGCTGACCAACCAGATCGCCGCCGCGACTGCGCAACGCCGCGTGGTCGAAGAGCAGGCCGCCGAAGGGGCGGTGCTGGCCCCGCTGTCGGGAAAGGTGCTGGACGTGCCGGTGACCAAGGGCGCGGTAATCCTGGCGGGCGAGCCCGTGGCGACGGTGGGCGGCGGCGGGTTCTTCCTGCGGCTGGCCGTGCCGGAACGGTTTGCGAACCGGCTGAAGCAGGGTGCCACCATCGATGTCGAGGCCGCGGGGGGCCGGGTGGACGGCAGGCTTGCGAAGATCTACCCGCTCATCAGCGCGGGCCGGGTGATCGCCGATGTCGAAGTGAACGACCTGCCCGAAGCCTTCGTGGATGCTCGCGTTCTGGTGCGGCTGCCGGTGGGCACGCGCCCGGCGCTGATGGTGCCTGCCACGGCGCTGCAAACCCGCGCGGGGCTCGACTATGTGACGGTCGAGGTGGCGGGCAAGCCTGAGCTGCGGACCGTGGTGCCGGGCGAACACCAGACCATCGGCGGCGCCGACATGGTCGAGATCCTGTCCGGCCTGCAGGCCGGTGACGCGGTGGTGACGCAATGAGCGATGCACGCGAAAGCCGCGGGCTTGGCCTTGCGGGCCGCCTGACGCGGACCTTCATCGTCTCGCCGCTGACGCCGCTGTTCATCATCGCGGCGCTGACGGTGGGGCTGGTGGCGCTGATCTCGCTGCCGCGCGAGGAAGAGCCGCAGATCTCGGTGCCGCTGGTCGACATCCATATCCAGGCGCCGGGGCTGAAGGCGGAAGACGCCGTGAAGCTGGTGACCGAGCCGATGGAAACCATCGTCAAGGGCATCGACGGGGTCGAACATGTCTATTCGCAGACGGTGGACGACGGCGCGCTGGTGACCGCGCGGTTCAAGGTGGGCACCTCGTCGGATGCCGCGATCCTGCGCGTGCATGACAAGGTGCGCGCCAACCTCGACCGCATCCCGGTGGGCATCCCCGAGCCGCTGATCGTGGGCCGCGGCATCAACGACGTGGCCATCGTCGATCTGACGCTGACCGGCAAGCCCGGCGCGCATGTCAGCGCCAATGACCTGACGCGCGTGGCACGGGCGCTGCGCGCCGAGGTGGCCAAGATCGACAATGTCGGCCTGACCTATCTGGTGGGCGAGGCGCCCGAGGCGATCCGCATCGCGCCCGAGCCGGAAAAGCTGGCACTCTACGGGGTCACGCTGCAACAGCTTGCGGCCAAGGTGCAGGGCGCCAACGAGGTGCTGAACGCGGGCATCGTGCGCGAGAAGGGCCAGATGATCGGGCTGGAGGCAGGCCAGACCCTGACCGCCCCGGCCGAGGTGGCAAACCTGCTGCTGACCACCCGCGATGGCCGCCCCGTCTATGTGGGCGACGTGGCAAAGGTGGAATTCGTGTCCGACACCGCCGACCGGATCGTGTCGAATGTGGTGCGCGGCCCCGACGGCAAGCCCGAGCGCACGCCGGCGGTCACGCTGGCGGTGGCCAAGCGCGCCGGTGCGAATGCGGTGGTGGTTGCCGACCAGATCCTGGCCAAGGTGACAGAGCTGAAGGGCACGCTGATCCCCGACACGATGACGGTGGAGACGACGCGGGACTATGGCGTTTCGGCCAATGACAAGGCCAACGAGCTTCTGTTCCACCTGGGCCTTGCGACGCTGTCGATCATCGGCCTTGTGCTTCTGGCGGTGGGCTGGCGGGAATCGATCGTGGTGGCCATCGTCATCCCGGTCACCATCCTGCTGACGCTCTTTGCCGCCTATGTCATGGGCTACACGCTGAACCGCGTCAGCCTCTTCGCGCTGATCTTCTCGATCGGGATCCTGGTCGACGACGCCATCGTGGTGATCGAGAACATCGCCCGCCACTGGGCGATGCCGAAGGGCGGCAGCCGGGTGGAACGCGCCATCGACGCAGTGGCCGAGGTGGGCAACCCCACCATCGTCGCCACGCTGACGGTGGTGGCCGCCCTTCTGCCGATGCTGTTCGTCAGCGGGCTGATGGGCCCCTACATGAGCCCCATTCCGGCCAATGCCTCGGCGGCGATGATCTTCTCGTTCTTCGTGGCGGTCATCATCACGCCCTGGCTGATGGTGAAGATCGCGGGGCGGGCCGACATGAAGGCCCACGCGGCCGAGGATGTCTACGGCGGGCATGAAGCGCAGGGCGGCCATCACGGCGGCGGCGTGCTGGGGCGGCTTTACACCGCCGTGGCCACGCCGGTGCTGAAGACCAAGGGGCGCAGCCTCACCTTCCTTCTGGTGACGGCGGCGCTGTCCTTCGGCTCGCTCGGGCTGCTTTACACCGAGGATGTCACGGTCAAGCTTCTGCCCTTCGACAACAAGACCGAACTGTCTGTGGTGATCGACATGCCCGCGGGCACGTCGGTCGAGGCGACCGATGCGGTGGCTCAGCAGGTCGTGGGCAAGGTCATCGACCTGCCCGAGGTGGTCTCGGCCCAGACCCATGCCGGGACCGCGGCGCCCTTCAACTTCAACGGGCTGGTGCGGCACTATTACCTGCGCGCCAACCCCAATCAGGGCGATGTGCAGATCAACCTGACCGAGAAGGGCGCCCGCAGCCGGACCAGTCACGACATCGCGCTGGACATCCGCCAGCGCATCGCGGCGATCCCGCTGCCTCAGGGCGCGAGCCTCAAGGTGGTGGAGCCTCCGCCCGGCCCGCCGGTGATCTCGACCCTTCTGGCCGAGGTCTACGGGCCCACCCCCGAGGCCCGCCGCGACGCGGCCCGCAAGATCGAGGCCGCCTTCAAGTCGGTGCCCTACATCGTCGATGTCGACAACAGCTTCGGCATCCGTCCCGACCGGCTGCGCGCCACGCTGTCGACCGACAAGATGGAATTCTACGGGGTGCAGGAATCGGATGTGTTCGACACGCTGCGGATCCTGAACGGCATGACCACGGTGGGCTACTCGAACCGCGGCCAGGGGCGCGACCCGATCCCGCTGGTGGTGCAGCGCGCGCGCGGCGACCGGGTGGTGGACGAACGCTTCCTGTCCACCCCGATCCCGGCCAACGTGCTGCCCGGGGCCAGGGGGGTGGTGGAACTGGGCGACGTGCTGAACGTGGCGACCGAAAAGGCAAGCTACCCGATCTTCCGCCACAACGGCCGCTTTGCCGAGATGGTCACGGGCGAGCTGGCCGGGGCCTACGAGGCGCCGCTGTACGGGATGCTGGCGGTGGACAAGGCGATCCAGGCGATGGACTGGCCGAACGGCGAAAAGCCGGTGGTCAGCCTGCATGGCCAGCCCGATGACGAAAGCCATGTGACGCTCTTGTGGGACGGCGAATGGGAGGTGACCTGGGTCACCTTCCGCGACATGGGGGCGGCCTTCGGGGTGGCGCTGCTGGGGATCTACATCCTGGTCGTGGCGCAGTTCGGCAGCTTCCGCCTGCCGCTGGTGGTGCTGACGCCGGTGCCGCTCACCTTCCTCGGGATCATGGTGGGGCACCTGCTGTTCCACGCGCCCTTCTCGGCGACCTCGATGATCGGCTTCATCGCGCTTGCGGGGATCATCGTGCGCAACTCGATCCTGCTGGTGGATTTCATCCGCCATGCCGATCCCGCCAAGCCGCCGATCGAGACGCTGATCGAGGCCGGGGCGATCCGGTTCAAGCCGATTCTGCTGACCGCGATTGCCGCGATGATCGGGGCGGTGGTGATCCTCAGCGACCCGATCTTCCAGGGTCTGGCGATCTCGCTGCTCTTCGGGCTGATGAGCTCGACGCTGCTCACCGTGCTGGTGATCCCGGCGATCTACCGGGTGTTCAAGACCTGAGCCGGGCCCTCTGTCACGACCCCGTGAAAGCGGCCCCCCCCGGGGGCCGCTTTCGGCGTTCCAGGGGGGGCGATTCCCCCTGTGCGCGGGTGCGGGGCAGGGCGCCCGGGCCGGGCAGCTGTGGATAAGTGGCTGACAACACAAAACTTCCCCGCGCGCGCCCCTTGTTTTGCTGGGGCTTTCAAAAAAATGTCGCGGGGGCGCAAAAAGCCTCTTGCGGGCTCATCGAGGTCTGCGTAAACACCCCCTCACCGAAGCGGGAGCGACGGTCTGGGGCTGTGGAAGCGGTTCTGGTTGGAGATGAGGGTTTTGCGGGAGCGCCGCTTGTGATGTGGCG
>JAJZVD010000108.1 GCA_021845805.1 Pseudomonadota bacterium
TCCGATCTCTGGGCGATGGCGGGCTACGGCCTGCCCCGGCCCCGCGGCGGCGGTCCGGTCACGGTGCTGACGCCTGCGCCCAGCGTGGCGGCGCTGCGAAACGGCTACCGGCCGGTGCTGCACCCAACGGCGGCAGGCGGCGGGCTCAGCCCGTAGCCTTTTCTTCCAGCAGCAGCCATTCCTCTTCGGCAGCAGTCAGCGCCGCCTGACGTTCGGCCAGCGCCTCGCCCGCCTTGCGCGCCTTGACCGGCTCGCGCTCGAACAGGCCCGGCGTGGCCAGCAGGTCGTTCAGCTTGCCGATCTCGGCTTCAAGCCGTGCGATGATCCCGGGCAGCGCGTCCAGCCGGTGCTTCTCGGCAAAGCTGAGGCCCACGGGCTTCGGCGCGGGCTCTTCCACCGGCTTCTCGGCCGGCTTCGCCACCGCCGCCGCCCTGGGCCTGGCCGCAGCCTCGGCCGGGGCCGACAGCGCCTTCTGCGCCTGGAAATCCGACCAGCCACCCGCATAGACGGTGGCCCGCCCGTCGCCCTCCATCGCGATGGTGGTCGAGGCGACGCGGTCGATGAAATCCCGGTCGTGGCTGACCAGCAGCACGGTGCCGTCATATTCGCCCAGGATGTCCTGCAAGAGGTCGAGCGTCTCGACATCCAGATCGTTGGTCGGCTCGTCAAGGATCAGCAGGTTCGATTCCCGCGCCATCAGCCGGGCAAGCATCAGCCGCGCCTTCTCGCCGCCTGACAGCGAGCGGACCGGGGCGCGGGCCTGGCGTTCGTCGAACAGGAAATCCTTGAGATAGGCCACCACATGCCGCGGCGTGCCGCGCACCATGACCTGATCGGCCTGCCCCGAGACCCGCATCTGCGGATCGCCGGTCAGGTTCTCCCACAGGCTTGCCTCGGGGTCGAGCTGCGCGCGGGTCTGATCGAACACCGCGATGGCAAGGTTCGTGCCCTGCCGCACCGTGCCTGCGTCCGGCGCCACCTCGCCCGTCAGCATCTTCAGAAGCGTGGTCTTGCCCACCCCGTTCGGGCCGACGAAGGCAACGCGGTCGCCCCGCAGCACCTTGAGCGAGAAATCCTTCACGATCGTCCGGTCGCCATAGGCTTTCGAGACGCCCGCGGCCTCGATCACCAGCTTGCCCGACACCGGCCCCGACTCGAAATCAAGCGCCGCGGTGCCCTGACGGCGGATCTGGGCGGCGCGTTCGGCCCGCAGCGCCTGCAACGCGCGCACCCGGCCCTGATTGCGCTTGCGCCGTGCGCTGATCCCCTCGACCGCCCATTTGGCCTCGGCCTTGATCTTGCGGTCCAGCTTGTGGCGGGCCTCGTCCTCTTCGGCCCAGAGCGTGTCGCGCCAGTCCTCGAACCCGTCGAAGCCCGCATCGCGGCGGCGGACCTGCCCGCGGTCGATCCACAGCGTCGCCCGCGACAGCGCCCGCAGGAAGGCACGGTCGTGGCTGATCAGCACGAAGGCGGTGCGGGTCTGCGACAGTTCGGCCTCCAGCCACTGGATCGCCTGGATGTCGAGATGGTTCGTGGGCTCGTCCAGCAGCATCAGGTCGGGCGCCTCGGCCAGCAGCTTGGCCAGCGCCGCCCGCCGCCGTTCCCCCCCCGAGGCGGTGGCGACCGGCTGGTCGGGGATGAACTTCAGCCCCTCGGCGACCATCGCGACCCGGTAGGCCTCGTCCGGGCCAAGCGCGCTGGCGGCAAAGGCGCCCAGCGTGGCAAAGCCTGACAGGTCGGGGTCCTGCTCCATGTAGCCGACCCGGATGCCGGGCGGCACCACGCGGGCGCCCGCGTCGGCTTCGACCAACCCCGCCATGACCTTCATCAGGGTGGACTTGCCCGAGCCGTTGCGGCCCACGAGCGCGATGCGGTCGCCGGGCTGCACGACAAGGTCGAGCCCCTCGAACACGGGGTTGCCGCCGAAGGTCAGCGCGATGCCGGAGAGTTGCAGAAGGGGTGCCTGTGCCATGCGCGTGCGCTATCCGGGCCCCCGCGAAAGGTCAACGCCCCTGCGCCGCCGCCCCGGATTTTCGGGCCGAATTCGGGGCGGCGCGGCGGTCTCAGGCCGCGGTGCCGCGCAGCAGCCGGGCGCGGGCGGGCGGGATCGCGCGGATCTCGAGCCCGGTGAAGACATGCAGCGTGTTCAGGTCGCGGTCCACCACCGCGTGATCGCTGACCCAGCCGCCCATCACCAGATAGGTGCGCAACAGGGGCGGCATCATCAGCATCGCGCGCTTCAGGTCGGGCTTGCGCGCCCGCAGCACGCGGGCAAAGCGGAAGACGTTCGGCGCCTTGACCCGCGGCAGCCAGCGTTTGGGCGCCAGATGGCGTTCCTTCAGCATGGCAAAGGCATCCAGATAGGCCTCGGATTCGGTGCCGTCGAAGGACGAGCAGCCGAACAGCATCTCGACCCCCTGTTCATCCACAAAGCGGGTCATCGCCCCCCAGGCCACGCGCAGGATGTCGGGATCGCGCCAGGCGGGGTGGATGCAGAACCGCCCCATCTCGACCATCGGGCCATCGAAGGCCTGCAACGCGGCCAGATTGTAATACTGCGCCGAATAGCTGCGCCCGATCTCGGCCCCGCCGCTCAGCGGCAGCAGGCGGAAGCAGCAGACCAGCGCGCCGGTCCTGACCTCTTCCACCAGCACGTGGCGGCAAAGCGGGTCAAAGGCATCGGCATCCAGCCCGCCGTCGCGCGGGGCGCCGCCGCGATTCTCGATGAAGGCCAGATAGCGCAGCGCCTGGGCGCGGCGGATGTCCTCCGCCCCTTCGGCCAGACGCGCCTCATAGCGCCCTTTCCGCATGTTCAGCATCCCGACCCCCTGCCCGGTCGCCGCGGGCAACCCGCCCCCGCCGCCGGATGCAGCATACCATGCCCAGCATGTCGGAACCACGACGGCGCGGGTCAATCCCCGCGCCGGTCGCGTCAGTTCGACGAGGAGCCCAGGAACCGTTTGGGATCGAAGCGGCCGAGGTCGGTGAAGAGCTGCTGGAGCAGGCCCAGGTTCTTCACGGTCGAGGTCGTCACCCTGCGCGAGATGGCCACCACCTCGCCGCGCTCAAGCCCGAAGCGCTCGATGTTGGCCACCCGGCCCGCCTGCGTGAAGCTGACGGCGACCACCTGGCGATCCACTTCCTTCGGCCGGAAGGGGCCGTAGTTGCGCCACCGGCTCTGGACGTAGTACCAGCTGTTGTCCTTTTCCATCCCCTCGACGGTGGGGCGGCCGATCAGCTTTTCCACCGCGTCGCGGGTATCGCCGACATGCACCTGCGCCAGCTCGTCATCGGACGGGACATAGCCGTGATTGTCGAAGGTCGCCGCGCAGGCCGCAAGGGTCGCCAGCAGAAGGCCCGCCACCAGGCAGCGCACCACGATCACCAGCTTCCCCATCCTGCCCTCTATCGCCCTCTTGCCCCGGCGCCCTCTGGCTTCGGCCGCCCTCTTGTCACGGCCCTCTGCGCCTCGTATCCGACTTACAGAAGGAATGCCGCCGGTTCAAGGCAAGGAACGCGCCCCGGCACCGGCCTGTCCCGGAGAGGTGAGATGACCCCCGACCAACCCGCCTCGTGGCGCTATCGCGTGGCCGAACTGCCCGCGAAGAAGCCGCTGCGCTTCACGCTGGAACCCGCACCCGGCCCCCTGGCCGCGCTGGCGGCCGAACTTGGCGCAAGCGCGCTGAAGAAGGTGAAGCTGGCGGGCGAATTCCGCCCCGCCGGTCGCCATGATGTCGTGCTCGAGGCCC
>JAJZVD010000060.1 GCA_021845805.1 Pseudomonadota bacterium
CGAGCGAAGCGCCCCCCGGGCCAGCGCCCGACCGCCCCTGGGGCGGGCGCTTGCGGAGCGTCGGGGGCGGGCTCACCCGCGGGAGGAGCCGCGCCATGAAGCGCAGACCGTCACCCGCTCCGCGCCCACCCGCGGTCGGGTGCTGGCCCTGTGTCGTTAGGGACTGCGTCCCGCCACCCCAGGGAGACCGGCACCGAAGGCGCCCGCCCAGGTCAGCGCCCACCCGCGGTGGGGCACCGTACCCCGGGGGCAAGAGACGGCGCCGCACCGGTGTCGCGCGCGGCGGCAGGGCATCGCGCGGTGCCGCCCTCTCCCGCAAGTCGGCGCCGGGCGCAGCGGCCGCTTGCGTTCCCGCCGCAGATGTCGCCTGCTTCCCCGATCCCGCCACCCCGGAGACCCCGATGACCGACAGACCCGATTGCATCGCCCACTGGACCGAGATCGAGCCCGCGACGCCCTGGCACTACGACGGCGATGACGAGGCGATGGGCCTTGACGCGGCCTTCAGCCCCGGCTTCGGCATGACGCGGATCGGGGTGCATCACCTGCGGCTGCGGCCGGGGCACCGCAGTTCATACCCCCATGCCGAAAGCACCGAGGAGGAATTCGTCTACGTCCTCGAAGGCACGCCCGATGTCTGGATCGACGGCACCCTGCACCGGCTGCGGCCGGGCGACGGGGTTGGCTTTCCGGCGGGGACCGGGCTCTGCCACAGCTTTCTCAACAACACCGATGCCGAGGTGCGGCTTCTGGTGGTGGGCGAACGGCCGCGGGCCGACAACCGCATCCTCTATCCGCGGAACCCCGAACAGCGCGCGCGCCGCAGCGACTGGTGGGAGGACGCCCCCGCCCGCCCGATGGGCGAACACGACGGCCTGCCCGACCGCGTCCGCATCTGGCGCGCGGGCGGCCCGCGGCCCTGAGGGCGGCCCCGCCCTTGACCCCTCGGCCCGCGGCGGCTAGGGAACGGGGGCCGGGCCTGTAGCTCAATGGTCAGAGCAGGGCGCTCATAACGCCTTGGTTGGGGGTTCGAGTCCCTCCGGGCCTACCAGTCCCCCCCAACCGCCTCAGCGGCCCCTGCCCCCACCCCGCCCCGGGCGCCGCCAACCGCGCAGGCGGCGGCCGCGAAAGGCTTCAGGCCGCCCCTCGGGGACGGGGAGCGGCCTGACCCTTCGACCCGACGGAGACCCCCCGGGCCAGAAGACGGTGGTGCTGCGCGCAAGCTCGCGGTCCGGGTCCGGTCGGGCGACCGCGGTCGCGCAGCGAGGATCGCGGCGCGCCATGACGGGCCGCCGCGACGCCGCCCGAGCACGCCTCTGCCCGGCGCGACCGTCTGCGGTGGCCGCGCGGGCCGGGGACACCCCGCACCGGGGAACGCCCCCGCAGGCACAGCGCTCCACCCGGGGATCGCATGCAGGGCCGCCGCCGACAATCCGGAAAAGCGGAATATCCATCATCACCGGGATGAATGAGGGGCGCCGCCGGGGGCGCCCCGGCTCAGTCCAGCCACGAGGCCCGGGCCGCCACGTCGCGCGCCACCGCCCGCAGCCGGTCGCGCAGCCACAACAGCCCGGAATCCCGCGCCGTCTCGCTGCGGATCGCCGCATGCAGCCGGGCGGCCCCGTCAAGGAACGGCATCCGGATGACCTGCAGGCCGTATCGCGGGGCCATCTGTTCGGCAAAGGGGGCCGGCGCCAGCGCGATCAGATCGCTTTCGGCCACGATGCCGGGCAAGAGAAGGCAGTTCGACACCTCGCACACCATCCTGCGCTGCAGCCCCTGCGCCATCAGCTGCGCCTCGGCCTGCTGGCGCATCGTCTCGGTCACAAGCAGCCCGACATGGCCCGCGGCGGCGAACTGCGCGCGGGTGATCGTGCCGCGCAGGACCGGATGATCGGCCCGGGCGATGACCACGCTTTGCGGCAGGTGCATGGCCTCGAGCAGCAGCCCCGGCATCTCGCGTCCGAACGTGTCGATGACCAGATCCGCCTCGCCCGCCATCAGGGCCTGAAGGGGCGCGCGCGGCGCGTGGCTCAGCACCCGCAGACGCAGGCCGGGCGCCTCGGCCGCCAGCAGCCCGCACAGCCGCGGCATCAGCGTCGCGGCGGCGAAATCGTTGATGGCGATGCAGAACTGGCGATCGGCGCGGCGGTGGTCGAACTCGGTCGGTGGCAGCAGCCCGGTGCGCAGCGTGGCCAGCGCCTTGCGGATCGGTGCGATCAGCTCGTCTGCCAGCGGCGTCGGCGCCACCCCGCCGGGGGCGCGGCGGAAGAGCGGATCGCCGAAATGAAGCCTGAGCCGCGACAGCGCGTTGCTCAGCGTCGCCTGCTTCATCCCCAGAAGCCGCGCCGCCCGGGTCACGTTGCCCGCGTCGTAGATCGCCTCGAAGATCATCAGCACGTTCAGATCAAGGCTGCGCAGGTCCTGGCTCCGCCTCAGCATCCCGTGCGCCTCCGGGCCGACGGGGGGCGGAAACGGGGGCAAGAGCGGGCGCGCCCGGATTGTGGCGGCATGGTCATCTCCCGGCAGGGTTGTGCTGCACCCGCCGAGTTAAACACCACAGGCGCGCTGACCGGAAGCCACGATCCGCAGGGATCTGCCCGCGCGCGGCCGCCCTAGGCCCAGGCGCGGAAGGCGCCGCGGAACCCCACCACCTCGCGCGCCATCGCGTGGCCTGCGGCCATCGCCGCGGCGGTGTCCTGCCCGGCCAGAGACGCGGCCAGAAAGGCGCCGTTGAAACTGTCGCCCGCCGCGGTCGTGTCGACCACCCGCGCGGCCGGGGGAAACGGCCCGCCCGTCACCGCGGGGTCCAGCGCCACGGGTCCCCGCGCGCCCCGCTTCAGCGCGCCCTGCGTCAAGCCGTAGCCGCGCAGCCGTGCCAGTGTGGCGGCCTCGTCGCTTTCACCGAACAGCGCCTGTTCGTCATCCACCGAGGGCAGGCCGATGTCGGTCAGCCGCCAGAACCGGGCGATCCAGTCCCGCCCCGCCGCGACCGAGGGCCAGAGCCGGGGGCGCCAGTTCGAATCGAAGGCAACCCGCATGCCCTGCGCGCGCAGGTCGGCCAGCCGGGCGGCCAGCGCCGCGCGCATCTCGGGCGTCAGGATCGCCAGCGTGATCGCCGACAGATAGACCACGTCAAGCCCGTCCAGCGCGCCGAACCCCGCATCGAACATCCGCCGCGCGGCCGAGGCCTCGCGCCAGTAGTGGAAGCTGCGTTCGCCTGCGGGGTCGGTGGTGATGGCGTAAAGCCCCGGCAGCCGCGCGGGGTCGCGCGGGATGCGGGCGCAGTCGATCCCCTCGGCCGTCATGAAGGCCAGCGCGGCGTCGGAAAACGGGTCGGTTCCCATCGCGGTGACGTAAGAGACCGCCGCCGCCCCGCCCATCGCGCGCTTGAGATAGATCGCGGTGTTCAGCGTGTCGCCCGCATAGGCGATGCGCGGATCGGTCTGGCCGGGCCCGGAAAAGCTCAGCTCGATCATCGCTTCGCCGACGCATCCGATGCGCAGCACGCGGGGGGGTTCCTGCATGGGGCCGCCTCTTGCCGGAGTTATTCGAAATAGTCCGCGTGGCTGATCGTCAGGTCTGCCAGCAGCAGCAGCACCGAGCGCAGGTGGTTCTGCGTGGTGCTGATCGCAAGCTTCATGTCGCGTTCGCGGATCGCGTCGAAGATCTGGCAGTGCTGGATGTGCAGCGTGTCCAGATGGCTGCGGTCGCGCAGCGCCAGCACCCGCAGCCGGTCCAGTTGCATCTTCTCGTGTTCCAGCACATGCGCGACCCGCGGATAGCCGGTGGCAAGGGCGAGCTTCAGGTGAAAGAGGTCGTCCTCGATCTGGAAGCCCTGCGCGTTGCCCGCGTCGATCGCCTCTTGCTGGCGGATCAGGCAGCTCATCAGGTCCTGTTCCACCGCGGGCGCCATGCCGATTTCCACGATGCGGGCGACGTTGGCCACCTCGAGCGCCTCGCGCAGGAAGCGGGCCTCGCGGATCTTGTCGGCGTTCAGGCGGGTGACGAAGTTGCCGCGGCTGGGCAGCGTGGTGACAAGGCCCGCGTCGCGCAACTGCGCCAGCGCCTCGCGCACGGGGGTGCGGCTTGCGCCGAAGCGCGCGCCCACCTCGGCCTCGGCGATGATGCAGCCGGGGGGCAGGTCCATCCGCAGGATCGCGGCCTTCAGCGCGGCAAAGATCTGGCCGCCCGCCGGGCGGGCCAGATCGACCTTCGGCACCTGAAGGCGGCTGACATCCTGGGCCGCGGCCTCACGAACCGGCGGGGGGGAATTCACGGGTGCGTTCTGGGGTGCGTTCTGGGGCGCGGGCATCTCATCCCTCTTCGACTCTTTCCTGTATACCGGTATCCACGGCGTTTACAACCGGTATACCGGAGTGCTATTCCCAAGACGCCGGGCGGGAATCGTCCGCAACCGGGAGGGGTTGATGAACGCCGCAATGATCGGCCTCGGCATGGTGGCCAACACGCATGCAGAGGCCATCGCCGCCACCGAAGGCCGCATCCGCCTGGCGGGCGTCTGTTCGCGCCACCCCGACGCTTCCGCACGGTTTGCCCAGCGGGTGGCCCCCCTGCTGAAAGATGCGCCCCGCGTCTACGCCTCGGTCGCCGAGATCGCGGCCGACCCGGCGGTGGATTTCGTGCTGCTGCTGACACCGCCCGATGCGCGGGCCGAGGCGGTGGCGACGCTGGCCGCGGCGGGCAAGCCGATCCTGATGGAAAAGCCGGTGGAACGCACCGCCGCCGCCGCCCGGGCGCTGGTGGAAACCTGCGAGGCCGCGGGCGTGCCGCTGGGCGTCGTGCTGCAACACCGCATGCGCGCCTCGGCGATCCGGCTGAAGGCGATGCTGGCCGAGGGCGCGCTGGGCGCGCTGGGGCTGGCGGAAATCGTCGTGCCCTGGTGGCGGGTGCAGGGCTATTACGACCAGCCCGGCCGCGGCACCCATGCCCGCGACGGCGGCGGCGTGCTGATCAGCCAGGCGATCCATACGCTTGATCTGGCGCTGACGCTGACCGGGCCCGTGCGCCGCGTGCAGGCGATGGCGCGCACCACCCGGCTGCACCGGATGGAGGCCGAGGACGTGGTGACCGCGGGGCTCGATTTCGCCAATGGCGCGGTCGGCACGCTCTTTGCCTCGACTGCAAGCCACCCGGGGGCCGCGGAATCGATCACGCTGCACGGCGCGCTGGGGTCGGCCCGGCTGGTGGCGGGGCGGCTGGAACTGACCTGGCGCGACGGCACGACCGAGGTGATCGGCCAGGCGGGCGGCGCGGCGGGCGGCACGGGCGGCGGGGCCGATCCGATGGCGTTCACCCATGCCTGGCATCAGGCCATTCTCGAGGATTTCGCCGCCGCCCTGGCCGAGCGCCGCCCCCCGGCGGTGCCGGGCCGCGCCGCCCTGCCCGTTCACGACCTTATCGAGGCCATCGTCCGTTCGTCCGACGAAGGCCGCGCCATCGACCTGGAGACCGCATGAGACCCCTTCGCTTCGCCGCCCTCGGCATTGACCACCGCCACATCTTCGGCATGGCGCAGAACCTGATCGACGTGGGCTGCACCTTCGCCGCCTGGTGGACCGAGGGCACGCCGGAACCGCTGGAAGGGTTCCTCAAGCGTTTCCCCGAGGTGCCGCGCGTGGCCTCGCGGGAAGACATCCTGGCCGATGACTCGATCGACCTGATCCTGGTGGCGGCCATCCCCTGCGACCGGGCCGCGCTGTCGATCGCCGCCATGCAGGCGGGCAAGGACGTGATGAGCGACAAGCCCGGCTGCACCACGCTGGACCAGCTTGCCGCCATCCGTGCCACCCAGGCCGCCACGGGCCGGATCTGGTCGATCGACTTTTCCGAACGCTTCGAGGTGCCCGCCGTCACCCGCGCGGCCGAACTGGTCCGCCAGGGCGCCATCGGAAAGGTCGTGCAGACCGTGGGCCTTGGGCCCCACCGGCTGAACCCGCAGCTTCGCCCCGACTGGTTCTACCGCCGCGAGGCCTATGGCGGGATCATCACCGACATCGCCAGCCACCAGTTCGACCAGTTCCTGTATTTCACCGGCTCGACCGACGCGAAGGTGGAATGGGCCACGGTCGCGAACCACGGCAACCCCGCGACACCCGGCCTGCAGGATTTCGGCGAGGTCGTGCTGCGGTCGGACACGGGCCACGGCTATATCCGGGTCGACTGGTTCACCCCCCACGCGCTGCCCACCTGGGGCGATGGCCGGCTGACCATCCTGGGCACCGAGGGCTACATCGAGCTGCGCAAATATGTGGACGTGGGCGGCACCGAGGGCACCGACCATCTGGTGCTGGTGAACGGCACGACCTGCGAAAAGATCCAGTGCGCCGATGCCGGGATGCCCTATTTCGGCCGGCTGGTCGATGACATCCGCAACCGCACCGAAACCGCGATGCCGCAGGCCCATGCCTTCAAGGTGATGGAACTGGCGATCACCGCGCAGATGATGGCCGAAGGGGCGCTGAAATGATCCGGGTGGCAATCCTTGGCGCCGGGATCGGGCGCGAGCATCTGGATGGCTACCGCGCCCTGCCCGGCCGCTACGCGGTGCGCGCGCTGGTCGACCTGGACGCCGCACGGGCGAAGGCCGTGGTGGGCGACAGCGGCATCCGGGTGGAAAGCGCCATCAAGGCGGTGCTGTCGGACCCCGACATCGATCTGATCGACGTGTGCCTGCCGCCCCACCTGCACCTGCCCGTATCGTTGCAGGCGCTGGAGGCGGGCAAGCATGTGGTCTGCGAAAAGCCGCTGGTGGCCTCGCTGGCCGATGCGGACCGGCTGCTTGCGGCGGCGCGGGCGGCGGACCGGCGGCTGACGCCGGTGTTCCAGTACCGCTACGGCCCGGCGATGGCACAACTGCGCGCGCTGATCGCGGCGGGGCTGACGGGGCGCGCCTATGCGGCCAGCCTTGAAACCCACTGGATGCGCGGGCCCGCCTATTACGCGGTGCCCTGGCGTGGCACCTGGGCGGGCGAGAACGGCGGCGCGGTGCTGGGCCACGCGATCCACAACCACGACCTGATGATGATGGTCATGGGGCCGGTCCGGCGGCTGTCGGCCTTCACCGCCACCCGGGTGAACACGATCCAGACCGAGGATTGCGCGGCGATCAGCTTCGAGATGGAATCGGGCGCGCTGGTCACCTCGTCGATCACGCTGGGGGCGGCCACCGACACCACGCGCATCCGCTTCTGCTTCGAGGGGCTGACGGCGGAATCGGGCAGTTCGCCCTATGCGCCCGCGACCGGCGCCTGGCGCTTTGTCGCGCGCGAGCCCTGCGAGCAGGCGCGCGTCGATGCCGTCATCGCCTCGGTTCCGCCGGGGCTCACGGGCTTTGCGGGCTTTCTCGAGGCGAATGCCGAGGCGCTCGAGGGGCGCCCCGGCCGCGAGGTGACCGCCGAGGACGGCCGCCGCTCGATCGAACTGGTGACCGCCATCTACCAGGCGGCGCGCGAGGGGCGCGCCGTCAGCCTGCCGCTGGGGCCGGAGTCGCCGCTCTATGCAAAATGGGCCCCGGCTGACTGAAGAAGACAAACAAAGGGAGGATGTTACATGACGAAGTTCAAGCGAGTTCTGGGAACCGCCGCGGCGCTGGCGCTGCTGGCCGGGGCGGCACAGGCCGTCGAGTTGCGCTTCGAATGCGCGCAGGATGGCAACGAATGCGACACGATGAACGCCATCTTCCAGAAGTTCACGGCGCAACACCCTGACATCACGGTGAAAATGGACCTTGTGCCCTACAAGGCCATTCTGGAAAACCTGCCGGTGGATCTGGCGGGCGGCGCAGGGCCCGATCTGGCCAAGGTCACCGACCTCGGCGGCCTGCACAAGTATTACCTGGACCTGACGCCCTATGTGAACAAGGACGAATGGGAAAAGAGCTTCGGCAAGACGCTGGACTGGTATCGCGCGGGGCCGGATGACCACGGCATCTACGGCATCCAGACCCAGCTGACGATCACCGGCGGCTTCATCAACAAGACTCTGTTCGATCAGGCCAAGGTCGCCATCCCCGGCCCCGGCGCCACCTGGGACGACTGGGCCAAGGCCTCGGTCGCGGTGGCCAAGGCGACCGGCACCAAGTACCCGATGGCGATGGACCGCACCGGCCACCGCTTCGCCGGCATGGCGATGCCCTATGGCGCGACCTATTTCGACGACAAGGGCAACCCGGAACTGGGCGACCCCGGCTTCGTGGCCGCCGCCAAACAGTTCGTGGCGTGGAACCAGGACGGGACGATGGACAAGAACGTCTGGGCGGCCCAGGGCGGCGCGACCTATGCGGATGCGTCCAAGGAGTTCATCAACGGCGATCTGGTGTTCTACTACTCGGGCAGCTGGCAGGTGCAGAAATTCGCCAGCCAGATCGGCGACGGCTTCGACTGGGAAGTGATCCCGGCGCCCTGCGGACCGGCGGGCGCGGGCCATTGCTCGGGGATGCCGGGCGGGTCGGGCGTGGTCGGCTTCAAATCCACCAAGCACCCGAAGGAAGTCGCGCAACTTCTTGATTTCCTGGCGCAACAGGACAATTACGCCACGCTCGAGGCGAAATCGCTGAACATCCCGGCCCATGCCGGGGTGGCCGCGGCGGGGGTCAAGTACGAGGGGGCCTCGCCCGCTGCGGCCAAGGCGCTGAACGCCTTTGCGGCGCAGGTGCCGACGCTGTCGCCGGTGGCCTATGCCTATCAGGGCTACAAGAACAACCGCGCGATGTTCAACATCACCGTCACCCGGCTGACGCAGGCCATCGTGGGCGAGCTTTCGCTGGATGCCGCGCTGGCGCGGATGAAGGACGATCTGGCGCAGGCGCTGGCCGCCGCGAAGTGACGCCTTGTGGGGGCGGCCCTGCGCCGCCCCCTTCGTTCAGGCCCCGTCCGTCAGGGAGGACCCGATGCTCAAGCTGATCACCCCGGTGATGCAGGTCGTGGAATGGCCGATGCGCGCGTTGCAGCGCGTGCTGGGCCCGCGGCGCCTGGCCTGGGCGTTCCTGGCGCCCAACCTTGTGCTGTTCTCGCTGTTCGCCTTTCTGCCGGTGATCCTGAATTTCGTCTATTCTGCAACGGGTTCCGACCATATCCTGCTGCGCGACAGGCCCTATGTCGGGGCGCAGAACTTTGCCGAGCTGCTGAACTGCCAAAGCTACACCGACCCCAATAGCTGCCGGATCGACGTGTTCTGGCGCGCGGTGTGGAACACGGTGACGTTCGTCGCGCTGCAGGTCACCTTCATGGTGGTGTTTTCGCTGCTGACCGCGCTGATCCTGAACCGCAAGATCCGCGCCCGCGGCTTTTTCCGCGCCGTCTTCTTCTTCCCGGTGCTGCTGTCGCCGGTGGTGGTGGCGCTGGTGTGGAAATGGATGCTGCAGGATCAGGGCCTGCTGAACGCCACGTTGCAGAACCTGGGCTTCGGCACGGTCAACTGGCTTCTGTCGCCCGGCTGGGCCTTCGGCTGGTCGGTCTTCATCTCGGTCTGGGCGCATATGGGGTTCTACACGCTAATCCTGCTGGCCGGGCTGCAGGCGATCCCGCGCGATGTCTACGAGGCGGCGGCGATGGATGCGGCGGGCCCCTGGCGCGTCTTCCGGCGCATCACCCTGCCGCTGCTGATGCCCACGATGGTCGTTGTGCTGGTGCTGGCGCTGATCAAGGGCGTGCAGACCTTCGACGAGGTCTATGCCTTCACCGGAGGCGGCCCGGGATCGGCCACGACGCTGGTGATCCAGTACATCTACCAGACCGGCTTTGCCGGCACCCCGCGGCTGTTCGGGCTGGCTTCGGCTGCCTCGATCCTGGTGGCGCTGGTGCTGGTGGGGCTGACGGCGGTGCAGCTCTGGCTGACGCGGAGGAATGCCAATGGCTAGGTTCCTGACCCGCACCCGCGGCAAGGGCGGGCTGCACTGGACCGACTGGGCCAGCTATGCCTACCTTGCGCTGGGCGTCTTCGTCATGTTCGCGCCGGTGCTCTGGCTTGTGGTGTCCTCGTTCAAGACCGAGGCCGAGTTGCAGCACTATCCGCCGCGCCTGCTGCCCTACATCCAGAAAACCATCACCCTGCCCGGCCATGACGAACCGCTGCCGGTCTTCAAGGTCACGCGGGGCGATCTGGCGGGCCAGCAGGTCGCGCAGGTGCGCCGGATCGGCCTTGTCAGCCAGGTGGTGCGGCCGGAAGACCCGCAGACCATCGTGAAGGTGCCGATCTCGGATCGCGCGCCGGTGGAACGGGTGGCGCTGGCCACGACGAACTATTCCAAGCTCTTTGCCCGCTTCGACTTTCCGCGCTTCTTCTGGAATTCGCTGTTCATCACCGTGGTCGCCACCGCGATCACGCTTCTGGTGAACGCCATGGCCGCCTTCGCGCTGTCGAAATACGAATTCCGCGGCCGCGGCACCGTGATGGCGCTGGTCATCGGCACGCTGATGATCCCGCAGACGGTGGTTCTGGTGCCCCTGTTCCTGGTGGTGCGGGACTTCGGCATGATCAACTCGCTCTGGGGCGTCATCATCCCCGGCGCGGCCACGCCGACCGGCGTGTTCCTGCTGCGGCAGTACATGCTGACCATCCCGGACGAGATCCTGGATGCCGCGCGGATGGACAACGCCAGCGAGTGGAAGATCTTCTGGCGCATCATCCTGCCGCTCTCGGCGCCGGCGTTGGCGGTGCTGGCGATCCTGTCGATCATGTGGCGCTGGAACGATTTCCTGTGGCCGCTGATCGCGCTGAGCCGGAGCGAGAACTACACGCTGCAACTTGCGCTGAATTCGTTTCAGGGCGAGTTCACGACCGATTGGGCAAGCCTTCTGGCGATGACGGTGCTGACGCTGGCGCCGATCGCCGCCGTCTTTGCCTTCCTGCAAAAGTACATCGCCACCGGCATTGCCAGCACGGGGGGAAAGTGAATGGCCGATCTGGAACTTCGGGGCGTCAGGAAGGCCTATGGCGCCTTCGACGTCATCAAGGGCGTGGACCTCAGCATCGCCGAGGGCGAGTTCTGCGTCTTCGTCGGGCCCTCGGGCTGCGGCAAGTCCACGCTGTTGCGGATGATCTCGGGGCTTGAACCCATCACCGGCGGCGAGGTGCGGATCGGCGGCGAGGTGGTGAACCACCTTGGCCCGGCCGAACGGGGGCTGGCCATGGTGTTCCAGTCCTACGCGCTGTATCCGCACATGACGGTGCGCCAGAACCTGTCCTTCGGGCTCGAGAACATGCGCGCCCCCAGGGCCGAAATCGAGGCGCGGATCACCACCGCCGCGCAGATGCTGCAGATCGAGAAGCTTCTGGACCGCCGCCCCAAGGATCTGTCGGGCGGCCAGCGCCAGCGGGTCGCCATCGGGCGCGCCGTGGTGCGCGAGCCGCGGGTGTTCCTGTTCGACGAGCCGCTGTCGAACCTCGACGCCGAGCTTCGGGTGGAAATGCGCGGCGAGATCAGCCGCCTGCACCGCCGGATCGGCAACACGATGATCTATGTCACCCATGACCAGGTCGAGGCGATGACCATGGCCGACAAGATCGCCGTGCTGCGCGACGGGCAACTGGAACAGTTCGGCCGCCCGCTCGATCTTTACAACGCCCCCGCCAACCTCTTCGTGGCGGGCTTCATCGGCAGCCCCCGGATGAATTTCTTCCCCGGCCGGATCGACCGCGGCGCGGTGCGGCTGGCCACGGGCGACGTGGTGGCCCTGCCCGCCGGCCGGTTCGAGACCGACGAAGGCAAGGAGGTGACGCTCGGCATCCGGCCGAACGGCCTGCGCCCCGCCGACAGCGGGCTGCGGCTGACGGTCGCCTCGGTCGAACGGCTGGGCGGCGAAAGCTACCTGTACGGCAGCGCGCCCGATGGCACCGCCGTCACCGTCCATTGCGCGGGCCAGACCCCGGTCGAGCCCGGCGCCGACATCCCCCTTGCCCTCGACGGGGGCGAGGTTCATCTGTTCTCGGCCAAATCCGGCCGCAGCCTTCGCAAGGAAATCCGATCGTGAAACAGACGTGGCGCTGGTTCGGCCCGCATGACACCGTCAGCGTGGACGAGATGCTGCAATCCGGCGTGCAGGGCGTGGTCAGCGCGCTGCATCACCTTCCCCCTGGAACCGTCTGGTCGGTCGAGGAAATTCGCAAGCGGCAGGCGATGATCGCGCGCCGCACCGATGGCAGCGCCTCGGGGCTTGGCTGGGACGTGGTGGAAAGCCTCGTGGTGTCCGAGACGGTCAAGACCAAGGGGCCGGACTATGCCGCGCATATCGCGGCCTGGAAGACCTCGCTGGAAAACCTCGCCGCCTGCGGGATCGAGACGGTCTGCTACAACTTCATGCCGGTGCTCGACTGGACCCGCACGCGGCTGCGCGCGCCGATGCCGCATGGCGGCACCGCGATGCTGTTCGACCTGGTCGATTTCGCGCTGTTCGACATCCATCTGCTGGCCCGCCCCGGCGCGGCCGAAGACCACGGCCCCGTCATCGCCGCGGCCGCCGCCGAACGGCTGGCGGGCATGGACGACGCCGCACGCAAGGCGCTGATCGACAACATCGTGGCGGGCCTGCCCGGCGCGAACGACAGCTGGACGCTGGACCAGATCCGCGACCTGCTGGCCACCTATGCGCCGATCTCGGCGGAAACGCTCGCGCAGAACCTGGTCGATTTCCTGGCCGCGGTGGTGCCCACCGCCGAACGGCTGGGGATGCGGCTCTGCTGCCACCCCGACGACCCGCCGTTCCCGCTGCTGGGCCTGCCGCGGGTGATGTCGACGCTGGCCGATTACCGCCGCACGCTGGCGGCGGTGGACAGCCCGGCCAATGGCGTGACCTTCTGCACCGGATCGCTGGGCGTTGCGCCCGGCTTCGATCCGGTGACCTTCGTCACCGAACTCGGCCCGCGCATCCACTTCGTCCACCTGCGCAACACGACCCGCATCGCGCCCGCCACCGACCGGCGCACCAGCTTCTACGAGGCCGCGCATCTGGAAGGCGACACCGACATGGTGGCCACCATCCGCGTGCTGCTGGCCGAGGAACGGCGCCGCAAGGCCGAGGGCCGCGCCGACTGGCAGATCCCGATGCGCCCCGACCACGGGCAGGACATCCTCGACGATCTGAAGCGCCGCTCGCAGCCGGGCTATCCGCTGGTGGGCCGGATGCGGGGGCTGGCCGAACTGCGCGGGGTCATGGCCGCGCTGGCCTGAGGCGCCGAAACCGCGTCCCCCCATTTTCTGTCCCCAAGTATCCTCGGGGGGTGTGGGGGGCAGACAGCCCCCCACCCTCGGCCGCAGGCTCAGCCGCCCTGCATGTAGGGCATCACCACCACCTCGCTGTCGGGGCGGATCGGGGTGAACCAGGCCTCGCGATAGACGCGGCCGTCGATCGCCATCGACACGCCGCGCTCGATCTGGGGGCGAAGGCCCGGATGGGCCTCCGCCAGACGGTCCAGCACCTCCTTGAAGGTGCGGGCCTGAACCTCGATCTCGGCCTGCCCGTCGGTATGGGCCCGAAGCGAGCCCCAGAGCAGAACCTTGACCATGCTCAGGCCGCCTTGATCGCCTTCAGCACCCGCGGCGGCGACAGCGGCAGTTCCTGCATCCGCACACCCACCGCACGGCTGACGCCGTTCGAGATGGCGGCCAGCGGCGGCACGATGGGCGTCTCGCCCACGCCGCGCACGCCATAGGGGTGGCCGGGGTTCGGGATCTCAAGGATCACCGCCTCGATCATCGGCAGGTCGCTGGCCACCGGCACGCGGTAGTCGAGGAAGCCGGGGTTCTGCAGGCGCCCGTCCCGCCCGTAGATGTATTCCTCGTTCAACGCCCAGCCGATGCCCTGCACGGCGCCGCCCTGCATCTGGCCTTCCACATAGTCCGGATGCACCGCCTTGCCCGCGTCCTGGAACACCGAGTAGCGCAGGATCGTGGTCTTGCCGGTTTCCGGATCGACCTCGAGGTCGCACAGATGCACGCCGAAGCTGACGCCCGCGCCATCCGCGTTGACCTCGTGGTGGCCCGCGATCGGCCCCCCGGTCTGGAACGACACGGCGGCGATCTCGGCCAGGCTCATCGGCGGGAACTGTCCGGCGTTCGGGCCCGCGGGCCAGGCCGCGCCGTCCTTCCACTCCACCGCCTCGTCGTCGATGCCCCAGATCTTCGCCGCGCGGGCGCACATCTTCACCTTGGCATCGCGCGCCGCCGCGATGGTGGCCAGCCCCACCGAGAATGTCACCCGGCTGCCGTCGGTCACGTCGTTGTAGCCCAGCGACGCCGTGTCGGCCACGATGGTGCGCACCTTGTCATAGGGGATCCCCAGCTCCTCGGCCGCCATCAGGCTGATCGAGGCGCGGCTGCCGCCGATGTCGGGGTTGCCCTCGGTCACGCCCACGGTGCCGTCGGTGTTCACGTTCAGGCTGACGCAGGTGTTGCCGCCGAAGTTGAACCAGAACCCGCAGGACACGCCCCGCGCCTGCCCCGGCTTCAACGGCGCCTTGTAATGCGGGTGCGCCTTGGCCGCTTCCAGCGTGGCCAGCAGGCCGATGTCGTCGAAGACCGGACCATAGGACGATTTCGTGCCCTTCTTCGCGGCATTCCTGATCCGCACGTCCAGCGGGTCAAGCTTCAGGATCTGGCACAGCTCGTCCACCACGCTTTCGACCGCATAGATCGCCTGCGGCGCGCCCGGCGCGCGGTAGGCGGCCTCTTTCGGGCGGTTCGTCAGCACGTTCCAGCCCTGGGTGCGCACGGCCTCCAGGTCATAGGCGGCAAAGGCGGCCATCGCGCCCATGTCGACCGTGCCGCAGGGGAAGGCGCCGCCCGAATAGCGCAGCCGCGCCTCGCCCGCGGTGATGCGGCCGTCCTTCGTCATACCGATCTTCACGTCGATCGAGGTCGAGACGGTCGGCCCCGTGGCGCGGAACACCTCGTCGCGGGTCATCGTGATCTTCACCGGCCGCCCGGTCTTGCGCGCCAGCACCAGCGCCACCGGCTCGATGAACACGGTGGTCTTGCCGCCGAAGCCGCCGCCGATTTCCGAGGCGGTGACGCGCAACTGGCTCGCCTCCATCCCCATCAGCGCGGCGCAGACGGTGCGGACCATGAACTGCCCCTGGGTGCAGCACCACAGGTCGGCCTTGCCATCGACCGTCACCGAAGCCAGGCAGGCATGCGGCTCGATATAGCCCTGGTGGGTGGCCGCGGTCTTGAAGCTGCGCTCGACGATGCGGTCGGCCTTGGCAAAGCCTGCCGCCAGATCGCCATGCCCGAACTCGCTGGCATGGGTGACGTTCACGCTCATGCCCGCGGGCACGGATTCCAGCGCGCGGCCTTCCAGCACAACCGGCGCGCCGGGCTGCATGGCGGCATCCACGTCGGTCACATGGGGCAGCACCTCGTACTGCACCTTGATCGCCTTCAGCGCGGCCTTGGCGATTGCCGGGCTGACCGCGGCCACCGCCGCGACCGCGTGGCCATCATAGAGCGCCTTGTCGCGCGCCATGACGTTCACGGCGATGTCGGCCAGGCCCGCGTCCTCGGGCAGCGCGAAATCGCGGCCCGTCACCACACCCTTCACCCCCGCCATCGCCTCGGCCTCCGAGGTGTCGATGGAGACGATGCGGGCATGTGCATGCGGGCTGCGCAGGATGCGCGCCGTCAGCATCCCCGGCGCGGTGACATCGGCGCCATACTGGGCGCGGCCCGTCACCTTGTCGACGCCATCGGGCCGCGGGGGCCGGGTGCCGACCTGCTTGAATTGCCGTTTTTCGTGCGAATCGAAGGCCATGTCACGCGCTCCTCATCTCAGCCGCAGCGGCCTGCACCGCGCGGACGATCTTGTCATAGCCGGTGCAGCGGCACAGGTTCCCGGCCAGCCAGTAGCGGACCTCTTCGTCCGAGGGGTCGGGGTTCTTTTCCAGCAGCGCCTTGGCGGCGACCAGGATGCCGGGGGTGCAGACCCCGCATTGCAGCGCCGCATGGTCGATGAAGGCGCGCTGCAGCGGGTGCAGCCCCTCGGGGCCCGCCATCCCTTCGACCGTGGCGATCTCGGCGCCCTCGGCCTCGGCGGCCAGCACCAGGCAGGAACAGACCAGCCGCCCGTTCAGCAGGACCGAACAGGCGCCGCAGTCGCCGGTGCCGCAGCCTTCCTTGGCGCCGGTCAGCCCCATGCGGTTGCGCAGCGCATCCAGCAGCGACTCGTCGGGGGTGCAGACGAAATCGACGGGATCGCCGTTGACGGTGGTGGAAACGGAAATGCTGCTCATGCCTGGCCTCCGGCGCGGGTATAGGCGATGCGGGCGGCGCGCTTGGCCAGCACCCCCGCCACTTCGGTGCGGAACTCGATGGTGCCGCGCTTGTCGTCGATGGGCGCGCAGGCGGCGCTGCAGGCGGCGGCCAGCGCCGCCTGCGCGTCGTCATGCAGCTTGGTGCCGATGATCGCGGTGGCGGCGTCGTCAACCAGCCGCACGGTCGGCGCGACGGCGCCCAGCGCCACGCGGGCCGCGGTGATGACGCCCTGATCGTTCAGCGTCAGGCTGACCGCGGCCGAGGCCACGGCGATATCCATTTCGGTGCGCGGGATGAAGCGCAGATAGGCGTCGCCCGACTTCGCAGGCCGCGCGGGCAGGAAGATCGAGGTGATGAATTCACCCCGCTTCAGCGTGGTCTTGCCCGGCCCGGCGGGGATCGCCTCGACCGGCACATCGCGCGCAACCCCCGGCCCCGCCACCCGCGCGACCGCACCCGCGGCCACCAGCGCGGGCACCGCATCGCCCGCGGGCGAGGCGTTGCAGAGGTTGCCCGCCATGGTCGCGCGGCCCTGCACCTGGGTCGAGCCGATCAGCCCGGCAGCCTCGACGACGCCCGGCCACAGGGCCCGCACGGCCGCATCCTCGCCCAGTTGGGCGTTCGAGACCGCGGCGCCGATGCGGAAGCCGCCCGCTTCGGCCACGATCGCCCGGATGCCGGGCAGGGCCTTGATGTCGACGATCAGATCGGGTTCGACCATCCCGGCCTTGAGCTGCACCAGCACATCGGTGCCGCCGCCAAGGACGCGGGTGATCCCCTTCTCGGCGGTCAGAAGACGCGCGGCATCGGCCACGGTCTGGGGTTTTTCATAGCGCATGGAGATTGGTTCCTGTGTTTACCCTCAGGGTCCGGCACAAAGCTTAACGGCAGCGGCGGGCGAAAGGCAACGCTGGAACCGACATTCCACGGCAGAAACGTTCACCCCGCGTAGCGCGCCCGCAGCACCTTCTTGTCCAGCTTGCCGACGCTGGTCTTGGGCAGGGCCTCGACGAATTCCACCCGGTCGGGATGCGCCCATTGCGACAGATGACCCCCGGCGACCGCCTGCGCCACCGCCGCGCGGACGCCCGCCTCGACCGTCGCGGGCGCGATGCCGGGCCGCGTCGCAATGACAAGGCAGGGCCTCTCGCCCCATTTCGGATCCGGCAGCCCGATCGCCGCCACCTCGGCCACGCCGGGCACCACGCTTGCGATGTTTTCCAGGTCGAGCGAGGAAATCCACTCGCCGCCCGACTTGATGACGTCCTTGATCCGGTCGGTCACATGCAGCGTGCCGTCGGGATCCAGATAGCCCACGTCGCCCGTGTGCAGCCAGCCGCCGCGCCAGAGCGCCGCCGTCCCCTCGGCGTCCTTCAGATAACCCGCCGTCAGCCAGGGCGCGCGCACCACCACCTCGCCCGGCACCCCGGGCGGGCGGTCCTGCATCGCCGGGTCCACCACCCGCAGCGCCACCAGCGGCACCGGAAGGCCGGTGGCGATGCGCCGCTCCACATCCTGGCCGGGCGCCACGCGGGTGGTGTCGGTGCAGGTCAGCACCGGGCAGGTTTCCGACATGCCATAGCCCACCATCACGTCGATCCCGCGCGCCAGCGCGGCTTCGGCCAGCCCGCGCGGCAGGGCCGAGCCGCCGATCACCACCCGCCAGCGCGACAGATCCACCGCCCCGGCCTCGGGCGCGGCCAGCAGCATGGCGAGGATCGTCGGCACGCAATGGGTGAAGGTGACGCCATGCTCGCCGATCAGTTGCAGCAGCCGGGCGGGAACATAGCGGCCGGGATAGACCTGCTTCACGCCCAGCATGGCCGCCACATAGGGCATCCCCCAGGCATGGACGTGAAAGAGCGGCGTGATCGGCATGTAGACATCGGTCGGCCGCATCATCGACCGGGCCGCCGTCGCCAGCGTGTGCAGCACGATCTGGCGGTGGGTGAAGCTGACGCCCTTGGGGTTGCCGGTGGTGCCAGTGGTGTAGAACAGCGTGGCGCGGGTGCGCTCGTCGAAATCGGGGAAGGCATGGGCCCCCGGCGCCGCCGCCAGCAGCGCCTCGTATTCGCCGTCGAAGGGCAGTTCCGCAGGCATCGGCCCCGGCGCGTCCTCCAGCAGGATCAGACGCACGGGCCGGGTGATGCGGTCCATCACGCCCGCCAGGAGCGGCACGAAATCCCGGTGCACCAGGATCGCATCATCTTCGGCGTGGTTGATCGTGTAGACGATCTGGTCCGGCGACAGGCGCACGTTCACCGTGTGCAGCGTCGCCCCCATCATCGGGATGGCGAAGAAGCATTCGAAATAGCGGTGGCTGTCCCAGTCCATCACCGCCACCACCGACCCGGGCCCCAGCCCCAGCCCCGCCAGCGCCCCGGCCAGCCGCTGCAACCGCCCGGCAAAGCCGCGGTAGGAATAGCGCATCACCCCGGGATAGACGATCTCCTGATCGGCGCGCGCCTGAAGCGCGGATTGCAGGATCTGTTTCACCAGCAACGGATAGTCATGAACGTCCGACATCATACCTTTACCCTCCCCGACCTCTTCGCGCCTTCGGCGCAGCATCGCCCGCAGATCGCAATGTCGTCAATCGGGTGCCGGTGTCGCTTTCCTCTGAGCCCTGATGCCCCGCGCCGGCACAGGATGGACCAGACCCCACAGGAGCCCGCGCCGCATGTCCTCGTCCGATCCGCTGCTGCAACCCTACCGCCTGAAGCACCTGACCCTGCGCAACCGGATCATGACCACCAGCCACGAGCCCGCCTATGCCGAGGACGGGATGCCCAAGGAGCGCTACCGCGCCTACCATGTCGAACGGGCAAAGGCCGGGGTGGCGATGGTGATGACGGCGGGCTCTGCCTCGGTCAGCCGCGACAGCCCGCCCGCCTTCAACAACGTGCTGGCCTGGCGCGACGACGTGGTGGGCTGGATGGGCAAGCTGGCCGACGAGGTCCACGGCCACGGCTGCGCGGTGATGATCCAGTTGACCCACCTCGGTCGGCGCACCAACTGGAACAAGGGCGACTGGCTGCCGGTGCTGACCGCCGGGCGCGCGCGCGAGCCTGCCCACCGCGCCTTTCCCAAGGTGATCGAGGATTGGGACATCAAGCGCATCCTGCAGGACTATGCCGACGCGGCCGAACGGATGCAGGCCGCGGGGCTCGATGGGATCGAGCTGGAATGCTACGGCCACCTGATGGACCAGTTCCTGTCGCCCTTCACCAACGAGATGGATGCCCCCTGGGGCGGCAGCTTCGACAACCGCACCCGCTTTGCCATGC